>JBGPAN010000005.1:0-33592 GCA_041480785.1 Bacteroidota bacterium
CGCTTTTTTTGTGAGCACTTCGGTGTTTGGGTGAACGACAATCCAGATCAGCGAATGATGTACAGGAAACGGTACGACATCGAGCGGGTCGTAGCTTCGGATGAGACATCCCCCACCGAGCAAAGAGGGAGCCGCATTGTCAGCATGCGCAGAGCCGCATGCAAGCCGCTCTCCTTCCAGGATGAATGGCAACAAGTCCGCCTTGCCGAGGGGCTTGGTAAGAAGGGCGTTGACCGCCACCGCAGCTGCTACACTGCTGGCAGCAGAACTTCCGAGCCCCGACCCAATAGGCATCGACTTATGGAGAACCATCTCGATGCCGAAGGATGGTCGCGTTTCATCCAAAAGGAGGATAGCGACATAACCGGCGACGTTTTTCTTGACATCGTGCGGTACGGCGGTGTCGTTGGTGGCGACAGAGAACCCGAGACCGGGCTCTGATCGCCTTCGCGCAACAACGGTATCTCCTGGACTGCCTATGGCGACACCAAGAGTGTCGAACCCTGGTCCGAGGTTTGAAATTGTTGCCGGCGCATACGTCTTGACTGATTTTGGTTTCATACGTTGTGGAGAACACTTCGATGAACGTGAAGCAAGACCGTTAGGGTAAGTAGTGCAAAAGCTTGAGAATATCAGAGAAAACCCCCATAGCGGTAACATCTGCTCCGGCTCCCGGTCCCTGCACGACGAGCGGTGTCCGGGAATAGCGGTGTGATGTGATCGCGATGATGTTGTCACTCCCCTTGGTTCCCGCGAACGGATGACTGAGCGGCATCTCTCTCAAGCCGGCAACAGCAATATGGCCTTCCAGAATTCCTACGTATCGAAGCACTGCTCCGCGAGAACGCGCATTCTCCAGTTTCTGCTGCATCCGTGCGTCCACCCGGGTGAACCGGGAAAACATATCCGTTGAAAACGCTTCTGTGCGCAGCGAAGGAGGGACAAGGTTTTCAAACCGGATATCCTTCATGTCGAGTCTCAAGCCAAGATGCCGTGCAACGATGAGGAGTTTGCGCGCGACATCGTCACCCGAAAGATCATCGCGAGGATCGGGTTCGGTATATCCGAGCTCGTGGGCCTCACGTAACACACTGCTAAAAGGCTTTGTCCCATCAAAATGGTTGAAGATATAACTCAGCGTTCCGGAGAAAATTCCCTCCACTTTGATAATATGATCACCGCTTGCGATGAGGTCGCCAAGGGTCGAAATAACAGGAAGTCCCGCACCGACATTTGCTTCATACAAGAAGTACTTCTGCCGCTTCTTCATCAGCTCCATCAGAGCAGTGTATTGTTTCCACGGAACCACGTTTGCCTTCTTGTTTGGTGTAACGATGTGGAGGTTTGCGTTGACAAAATCAGGATATGCTTCCGCGATGTCAGGACTAGCCGTGCAGTCCACGAGAACAGCATTGGTCAGTTGAAGTTCCGCAATTCTGTCGGCGAGATGGTGCGGGTGCATCTTGAAGTGTGATCGGCTCAATTCATCCTGCCATGCGTCAAGATCCAGTCCCGCCGCATCGAGGATGTAACGCTTGCTGTTGGCGATGCCGCACACGCGAACGTCAAAGCCCTGGGTAAGTAGATATGAATGCTGCTGATGAAGCTGGCGGAGCAGGGCAGAGCCAATGTTCCCGACACCAATGACAATTACGGCGAGGCGTTTCCGCTTTTCGAAAAAAGCTTCGTGAATCACATTGAGAGCACGATTACGCTGGAGGGAATCAATGACGAAGGAAATGTTCCGTTCCGAGGCCCCCTGAGCAATAGCGGAAACGTTGACATTGTTTCGGCCAAGAGCCTGAAAGACTTTTCCGGAAACACCCGGAGCACCCTTCATGCCTTCGCCGACAATTGCCACGATTGTCTGGTTTGGCCTTTCGTCGAGCGACGTCAACTTGCTTTGCAGTTCATAGCGAAATTCCTCGCCGACAGCTCGGCGAGCATGAGCAAGATCGGATTTGGCGACAGCGAAGCAAATCGTGTGCTCAGACGATGCCTGGGAAATCAGGATGACATTCACGTGATGAGACGCGAGTGCGCGGAAGAGCCGCTCTGCGGTACCGGGAACGCCGACCATCCCCATACCGCGCAACGAAAGCAGGGCTATTTCATCCACAGAGGTTATCCCCTTCGCAACCCCCTCCCAATTTTCACTGCCTTCCGAGATGAGTGTGCCGGGGGCGTCAGGATGAAATGTGTTTTTGATGATGATTGGGATTTTCTTTGCGACGGCAGGCGCAATGGTTGCCGGATGGAGGACTTTCGCACCGAAATAGGAAAGCTCCATTGCCTCTTCGTATGACATCTGGGGGAGGACGAAGGCAGACGGAACAGCGCGTGGATCAGCGCTGAGGATACCATCAACGTCTGTCCAGATTTCGATCACTGAAGCGTTGAGGGCGGCTCCGAGAATTGCGGCGGTGTAATCCGAGCCGTTACGACCAATGGTTGTCGTGCGACCATCTTCTGTCGATCCGATGAATCCGGTTACCACGGGAATTACACGATGCCGGCTTTTCTGTTGCAAACGATTGAAGTACGAGCGGATCTTCCGATTTGTCTGATCAAACAAAACGGAGGCATGAGTGAACTGATCGTCCGTCACGATGAACTGACGAGCATCGACAGATTCGGTGCGATGCAACTGTTGTAGATAGGCCGCGATGATCAGGGTGGAGAGCCGCTCACCGAAACTCGCAGTGAGATCCAGCGCCCGTGGGGGGCAATCGCGAAGGAGAGACATACCGTGAAGAACGTCTTCAAGTTCTTTCAGCCGTTCATCGAGGATGGCGAGTGTCTGGCGGCGATTTTGCTTCTTGATCAGTGTATTGATGGCGTCGCGATGCTTCTGTGCGATCTGCGCAAAGAGTTTCTGGTAATCAGCGCGTCCCTTCTCGGCGAGGTGAGCGCATTGGAGTAGTTGATTTGTTACTCCCTGGAAGGCTGACACCACGACAACGACGCTGTCCCGCTTGGCTGCGGCTAGCACAATTGCTGCAACGCTTCGAATACGCTCAGGATCGGCGACGGATGAGCCACCAAATTTCAGGACTTTCATAGATCCTCAGATGCCTTTCAATGATGCGTGACGTTTGGTGGGGAGGTTAGCGTCTCAACTTCTGCTGCAGAGACTGTTCCAAATCCGATCGTTCGGAATCAGGAATGTACGAAACGACAAACACCTCTTCGAGCCTCACGAAATCCACCCCCGGAGAAACGAGGACCCGTTTGAACAACGAGCCCTGTTGTTCGGCAACCTCGCTGACGGTGCCGATGCGGATATTCGGTGGGTATGTGCTGCTGTAATCAGAAGTGATCAACGTGTCGCCGACAACAACATCGAGATTCTTGGCTACGTTGGTCAAGATCAAATCTTCGCCGTCCCAGGCAAGGATGCCGTCGACGCGCGCTCGCTGGCTCTTTGTGCTTGCCCGGAAATCGGAATTGTACAGAATTCGTACAATGGAATAGTGATCGCTGACATTGGAAACGACTCCAACCAACCCCCCATCACCGACGACCGGCATGTGAGCCAGAATCCCATCGAGCTTTCCGGCGTTGAGTGTAAGAGTGTTCCGGAGAAGCGTAAGGTTTTTTCCGACAACCCTTGCCGGCACGAGGGGGTAATGAGAAATCTCCTTAAATCCGAGGAGTCGCCGCAGTCGGTCATTTTCCAATTTGGCTTCGCGGAGCTGACTTGCTTCGTCGGCGAGATCGACATTCATGCGGCGAAGGATATCGTTCTCTTTGCGCAAAGAAAAGTAACGGGGAACGAATGCCAGCTGATCCTGCATAACACCAAACACGACGGTCGCTACTCCGCGAATGTGCCGGATTTGCGTGTTGTCGTTGAGGGCCATCAGCACGAGCGACACCACAAGGAGAAGGGAGAGGACGGCATACTCCTTGAAGAGCAAGACGAAATTATAGAGACGTTTGAACATGCCGGCGACTGTGTGTTCTGTCAGAGAGGAAAGTCATCGTTGGCGGGGTTTGGCTCGCATGCCTCCGTCAGCGAGCCCATTGTGCTCTGCTTAGTACCGTTTACTCTTGATGAGCACTTTTGAAAAATGCCTAAGATCTTCCAAGACACGCCCTGTTCCCCGCACAACAGCAGTCAATGGATCTTCTGCAACGTGTACCGGAAGATTCGTTTCGAGCCTGATTCGTTCGTCGAGCCCCTTCAGCAAAGCACCGCCCCCCGTGAGCATGATGCCGCGGTCGAGAATGTCGGCTGAAAGTTCCGGGGGAGTACGCTCGAGAGTGATCTTGACCGCTTCGACGATTTGTGCAATTGGTTCGTTGAGAGCTTCACGGATCTCGACCGAGCTTACCTCGGTCGTCTTCGGGACCCCATTGACAAGATCCCGGCCTTTCACTTGAATCGTAATTTCTTCGCGCAGCGGCATCGCTGATCCAACTTCACACTTGATCGCTTCGGCTGTCCGCTCTCCAATCAGGATGTTGTGATTTCGTTTGAAGAACTGAATGATGGCATTGTTCTTTTCGTCACCGGCAACGCGAATCGACTCTTCCGTAACAATCCCCGAAAGGGCGATTACCGCGATTTCGGTCGTTCCACCGCCGATGTCAACAACCATGTTACCGACCGGCGCGTGCACGTCGAGACCAATGCCGATTGCTGAAGCCATCGGTTCAGCAAGAAGGTGAACCTCTTTTGCTCCGGCGTGTTCGGCGGCATCGCGTACGGCACGCTTTTCGACCTCGGTAATGCCGGAAGGAACCGAGACAACGATCCGGCGGCTCGGAACCCACCCAAGACTCGTCTTGCGGATAAACTCACGCAACATTCCTTCGGCGATTTCAAAATCCGCAATCACCCCATCTTTCATTGGCCGTATGGTGCGAATGTCGCGGTGTGTCCGACCAAGCATCTCACGGGCTTCGTGTCCGATCGCAATGATCTTCTTCGTGTTGCGGTCGAACGCAACAATCGATGGTTCATTCAGGACAATTCCTTTGCCCTTCATCCAAATGACCGTGTTCGCTGTCCCGAGATCGACAGCGATATCTGCAGAAAAGAGAGAAAAGAGGCTCATTGGCGGGTTGTACTCTTATAGTGTGAGATCGTTAATGTCTGAAATGTCTGATGCCCGTGAAAACCATTGCAACATTGTGTTCATCGGCGGCTTTGATAACTTCTTCATCACGGACGGAGCCGCCCGGCTGAATCACGGATGTCGCGCCCCCCTTGATAGCCTCGAGCAATCCATCAGCAAAGGGGAAGAAAGCGTCTGACGCAACAGCGCAACCCGCGAGATCAAGGCCAGCCTCGGTCGCTTTCATGACAGCGATTTTTGCCGAGTCAACCCGTGACATCTGACCCGCCCCAATGCCCAACGTGTGGTCTTTTCGCGTATAGACAATAGCGTTCGATTTGACATGCTTCGCCACCCGCCATGCGAAAATCAACGCCTCGAGCTCTTCTTCTGCCGGCTTTCGCCTGGTCACGACGCGTAAGCTCTCACGCATGATCCGACGCTGGTCCTGGTCCTGAAGCAGAAGCCCACCAATAACACCGCGAACATCAAAAGCCTTGGCAGACCGTATGTCAATTACCTGCTGAATAAGACGCCGATCACGCTTCTTCATCAGGAAGTCAAGTACGCCATCGGTATAGCTGGGGGCAACAATAACCTCGGTGAATATTTCGTTGATGGATGCCGCAGTCGCCGCGTCAAGAGATCGGTTCACGCAAACAATACCGCCGAACGCCGACTTCGTGTCGGTTGCGAACGCTTTCTTATAAGCCTCAAGAAGAGTTTCGCCCGAACCCACTCCACAGGGATTATTATGCTTCACAATGACCGCTGTGGGCTTTTCAAACTCTGCGCACAAAAGCGCAGCGGCGTTGATATCGAGAATATTGTTGTAGGAAAGTTCTTTTCCATGAAGCTTCTGGAAATAGGTATTGAACTTTCCATAGAGTGCCGCCGACTGGTGGGGGTTTTCGCCATAGCGGAGTGCCTCAGACTTCTTCATCGAAAGGGTGATGACATCCGGCAATGCGGTGTCAGACTGAAGGCCGCTAAAGTACGACGCGATCATAGTGTCGTACGTTGCAGTATGTTGGAACGCTTCACGCGCGAGTTCGAACCGGGTCTGAAACGACACCGCTCCGTTGTTGTTCGCCATTTCCTCGATCAGAGATTGATAACGGTCGGGATTGACGATCACCACCGTATGACGGTGGTTCTTCGCTGCCGCCCGGACCATTGCCGGACCACCAACGTCGATTTGTTCAATCGCTTGTTCAAAGGTGACGTTTTCGTGCGTGATCGTTTGCTCAAAGGGATAAAGATTGGCGACGACAAGATCGATTGGTTCGATATGATGCTCGTGAAGCTGTTTCAGGTGAAGCGGGTTGTCGGTGGCGGCGAGGATGCCAGCATGAATTGCCGGATGAAGCGTTTTCACGCGGCCGTCAAGAATCTCCGGAAATCCTGTGACCTCAGAGACAGATTTAACAGCAACGCCAGCCTCTTTGAGCGCTTGATGCGTTCCGCCCGTCGAAATGATTTCTATGCCGTATTGCCCCAGAGCTTTCGCCAGCTCAACGATTCCGCGCTTGTCAGATACACTGATGAGCGCACGCCGAACGCGCAACGAGACCCCCTCCTTGTCTTCACGAGCTGCAGTATGATTTACCACCGGCGTTTTCAATTGTGTTAGTGTATCCACACAGACCTTTCATCAATCGTCGCCCTGTTTTCGGCAAAAGCCTTCAAGGCAAGAGGATATATTTCATGCTCAACCGTCAACACCTTTGCGGCCAGTGTTTCGGGGGTGTCGTGCTCGTCGACAACAATGGTCTTCTGAAGAACAATAGGGCCGCGATCGTATTCTTCATCCACAAGGTGTACTGTCGCGCCACTCACCTTGGCACCAGATGCAAGAACCGCCTCGTGAACATGATGACCATACATGCCCTGGCCGCCGAACGATGGAAGCAGCGCGGGGTGGATGTTCAGAATGCGGTGTCGGAATTCCCGCACAACGATCGCAGGAACCTTCTTGAGATAACCGGCAAGCGCAATAAGTTCTACGTTGTGAGCCCTCAAGACTTTGAGCATCGCAGCCGCGTACAACGCTTCGTCCGCAAATTGTTGCCGACTAAGATGAATGGTGGGGATGGAATATGCATTGGCGATCTCGAAAGCGCCGGCATCGCTTCTGTTGCTCAAGAGTACCGTCACGCGCGCAGGGAGAATCCCCCGTTCGATTGAGCTGAGAATGGCCTGGAAGTTCGACCCCCGTCCGGAAGCAAAAACACCAATGTTCATCAAGCGAGAATGACGTCGCGACGTTCAAAGATGAAGAAAATGTAACGATAAGTTGAAGGATAGTCAATGAAGTACACCGACGAGGGAGGGCAGAGAGTTCTTCGGTCAGCGGACCGCCCCTTCGGTTACTCTCAAAGACGTGGTTCGCGTATCGAGCGTTGCCCGCACTCCAAATGGAATCGTGAGCTTCTTTGCGATGTGGCCGTATTGGAGGTTCGTCAGAACGGGGCAGCGAACAGCGCTGACCGTTTCCTGAAGAACCTGTTCAATCGTCAGGTGCGGTTTTGAGGGGTCGCCGGGAACACAATCGGTGAACTTGCCAAGGACTAAGCCCGCAATGTTCTTGAGAATGCCGGTATGTCGCAGTTGAGCGAACATCCGGTCGACGCGGTGAGGTGCCTCGTCGACATCTTCGAGGATGAGGATGGCGTTGCGGAGGTCGGGCAGGTAGGGGGTACCGATGAGCGAGGCGAGCAGGGAGAAATTTCCCCCGACGATAATTCCTGACGCCCTTCCCTTATTGTGTGCAACCAGCGGCTCATCGCCGGAATTCTGGAGACGACCAACGCTGGAACCCGACGTGACAATACGCCAAAAGTTCTCTTCCGTAAAGGGATCAATGTGATCCCACATCTCCACCGCGACCATCGGTCCGGAAAACGTCACCAGCCCAGTCTTTCGAAGGAATGCAAGCTGCAAACCGGTGATGTCGCTATACCCGACAAGAATTTTTGGGTCGCGGCGCGCAGATCTGTAGTCGATCAAATCAAGTATCCGTGGTGTTCCATAACCACCGCGGAGGGCGAATATGGCTTTCACAGCCCGATTGTGCAACATATCGTTGAAGTCTGCTGCACGCTCTTCATCCGTGCCAGCAAGATAGCCATACTGCGCCATTGCGTGTCGTCCGATCTCTACGCGATATCCAAGACCTTCCAGGTAACGAACACCTTTCTCAACTTTTTCCTGGGTCGAAGGCGTACTCGCGGGCGATACAATCCCGATGAGATCGCCTCGGCGGAGGCACGGAGGTTTCAGATTCTTCATGCGTAAAGTTCCGGATTGTGGAGTATTGATTGTGTCGGAAAGATAAGAAGATAATGACAGAAAGCAACGCATCCCTTCGAATGCACGCACTCTCAAGGATGAGAAAGAACCGGAGAGGCGTGCTCTCTTCTCACCAGAGGTGTGGAGTGCAACTTTTTCGCCGGAAGAGACGTCTCAAAGAGAGATCAGAGTCGCCCATCCCCCACTGGCGCTTGAAGGAAATCAGAGGATTCTTTGTATCGCAAGCGAATTGACTTCCAAGTATCACTACAGAAAGAGTTCACGTATGTCCGGAGCGAAGCACATAAGAGCCATCATCGTCGATGACGAACCGCCGGCGAGAAATAAAATCCGGGAGCTCCTGAAAACCGATCCCGATGTTGAAATCATCGATGAATGCTCAAATGGGCGGGAGGCGGTGCAAACAATCGTGGCAAAATCTCCCGATCTCATGTTTCTCGACATCCAAATGCCCGAGCTCGACGGTTTTGGCGTGATCGAAGCGATAGGGCCGGAACAACTCCCCGCAGTGATTTTCGTGACAGCGTACGATCATTACGCGGTTCAAGCATTTGAAGTACATGCCGTTGATTATCTGCTGAAGCCCTTCGACCGCCAGCGGTTTCAGACAGCTCTCGATCGCGCCAAGACATATCTCCATCTCGATCGCCGGAAAGAATTGAATCAGCAACTCGATTTCATCCTCCGTGAGCTCAAAGGTCCCAATAGACAATATGAACGATTTGTTGTCAAGTCCGGTGGCCGCGTATTTTTTCTGAAAAATGATGAGATCGACTGGATAGAGGCCGCGGGGAACTATGTGCGTGTGCATGTTGGGAAGGAAACGCACCTGCTTCGTGAAACGATGAACGCTATTGCGAAGAAGCTTGACCCGGCGCGCTTTATTCGCATTCATCGATCCACATTCGTAAATATTGAGAAGATCAAAGAATTGCAGCCTTGGTTCCATGGTGAATATGTCGTGATTCTTCGCGACGGAACGCAACTAACAATGAGCAGAAGTTATCGCAATAACCTGCCAGAACTCCTGGGTACAAGCCTGTAAATACCGTTGGTCACACGGCCAAGAAGTCGATAAGGTTGATTGATTTTCAAGATTCAATTTCGTTAATTCTCACTCAGAGAACCCAACGCGCAAAAGACGGTTCAACCCACTCATCGGATAATCCGCTAGTGTCACCCAGCGTTTGAACTGCAGGGCCCTCGAGTATGCTCGCGGGCCTTGTTGCTTTTGGCGGTGACAAGTCAAAAAGGACATACCATGAAACAAGCACCCTCCCTCATTTGTCTGACGATGATGACCACGCTCTGCTTCGGCCAGGCAAAGTCAGAAAACCCCGCGCTCTCATCGCTGGTTGAAGCGGAGCGATCGTTTGCGCGCACCAGCCTCAAGATCGGCACGCGTCCGTCATTCATGAAATTCTTTGCCGATGACGCGGTTGTATTTCGTCCGGGCCCGGTCAGATATAAAGAAGTAATGAAAGACGTTCCGCTTCCCGCCAATCCGCGGGAGACCAGTCTGGAATGGGAACCACTATACGCAGATGTGTCCGCAAGCGGCGACATGGGCTACACAACGGGCCCCGCGGTTTGGACAGATCACTCTCCAGCCAAGCGACCCCAGTACTACGGGTACTATTTCTCCGTTTGGAAGAAGCAACCAACAGGGGAATGGAAGGTTGCGTTCGACGTTGGAACCGAGCAGCCGGGACCCTACACCGGGCCGCGAGCATTTCATGCACCGGCAGTGGTCGAGAGGAAAGAGGCGATCCCAACATCCACGCCCGAGGAACATGTCGTCAGTCTGATGAACGTCGAGCGAGAATTTCTTGAGGCGGTGCAAAAAGAGGGCGCGACCAACGCCATTGCCCGTTATGCGGGAAAAGAAGCGCGGGTCTATCGCGAGAAAGAAATTCCAATGGTCGGTAGCGATTCGCTCCGCACGTATTTCTCTTTTAAACCATATTTGTCACAGTGGAACCCGATGTTCTGCGACGTTGCGCTCTCGGGTGATATGGGCTATGTGTACGGAGGCTATGAGGTCGCAGCTTCCGGAGCCGCGTCGGCGCAGGTTGAAAATGGATTTTATCTTCGCGTGTGGAAACGCGATGGGACAAATACATGGAAGTTTGTCGCGGAGGTGACAAGCCCACTGCCACCATCCCCGCCACCGCCCAAGTAATAGAAAGAAATTCAACGGACCCGCGCACAGATTTTCTCTCCATTAAGAAAGGTCCCCCGTGGATCAACAGATGAATTCCCGCTCCAACGTTCCCCTCGGCGACATGCCGCCGGAGGAGTTTCGGAAGTACGGTCATCAATTGGTGGATTGGGTTGCCGACTATCTGCAGAATATCGAGCGCTATCCGGTGTTACCGAACATTCAACCGGGAGATATTCGTCGTTCTCTTCCCGTTTCGCCTCCTCAGGACGGTGAACCGATGGACAAAATTCTGGCTGATGTCGACCGGCTCATCATGCCGGGTATGACTCACTGGAACCATCCGCGGTTCCATGCCTACTTCAATTCGTCTGCCAGCAGTCCTGGCATTCTCGCCGAACTGTTGTGTGCAGCGCTCAACGGCAACGCGATGGTATGGCTATCGGGACCGGCCGTGACTGAGCTGGAGGAGGTCACCGTTGATTGGCTTCGCCAGATGCTTGGCCTTCCTGCGGACTTCTGGGGAATGATTCTCGATACAGCGTCGACAAGCACACTTCACGCTATCGTTGCTGCCCGCGAGTCTCTTGCTGATTTGAAAACACGCGAGCAAGGCTTGACCGGCCGTAAGGATGTACCGCGGCTGAGACTGTACACCTCTGAGTTCGCCCACTCGTCAGTTGAGAAGGCGGTCATCACACTTGGCCTTGGCCTGGAAGGAATTTGCAAGATACCGGTGGATGAGCAGTTCCGGATGCGACCCGAAGCGCTTGCGGAAGCGATCATGCAGGATCGGCGCAGCGGAATGAGGCCGTTCTGTGTGGTGGCGACGGTCGGCACAACCTCCTGCACAAGCATCGATCCCGTTCCGGCTATTGCCGATATTTGTGAGCGCGAAGGACTCTGGCTCCACATTGATGCTGCCTATGGGGGAACGGCGGCGATTGTGCCAGAAATGCGCTCCATCCTCGCAGGGTGTGAACGCGCCGATTCGTTTGTCGTGAATCCCCACAAATGGATGTTTGTTCCTGTCGATCTCAGCATACTTTACACACGAAAGCCCATGATTCTGCGCCAGGCTTTTTCTCTTGTTCCGGAATATCTTCGGACGGCACATGATGATGTGGCGCGCAATCTGATGGATTATGGAGTACCGCTTGGACGAAGGTTCCGCGCTCTCAAACTCTGGTTTGTCCTCCGGTACTTTGGAGTGAACGGACTGGCGGACCGGCTCCGGGAACACCTGCGTATCACACAGATCTTCAAGGGTTGGGTTGAAACCCACCCTGAGTTTGAGCTCTTGGCACCAGTACATTTCGGGGCAGTTTGCTTCCGGGCACATCCCGTGGGAATTGACGATGAGGAACAACTCTCTACGCTGAATGAAGATCTGCTGGACGCTGTGAACGGAAGGCGAGACATGTTTCTCTCGCATACAAAACTCGGTGGAAGATATACTCTTCGCATGGTCATTGGTCACTTGCGCACCGAGGAGAGGCACGTAAAGAAAGCCTGGGAAGTCATCCTGCAGGAGTTGAAACGCATTCGTTCGTAGTCACATGACCAACAATCCAACCTTGGCCAGTAATCATTTCGGCGAAAGCCTGCTTGCACGCAGGTGGTTCCGGTGGGTATTGTATTTCCTAATTTGGACGGTGGTTGGACTGTTCTTCGCATCGTACTCACCGCTCTGGGGTCGCCACGTGTTCATGGCGCCCGTCAGCTGGGACGAAGCGCTCATCACCAATCTGACGTTCTACTATATCTGGGCTTGTATCGCCCCGATGGTGTTGTGGCTTGGCCGGCGGTTTCGCTTTGAGCGTGCAACGTGGTTTTCCTCCCTCATTGTGCATGTACCAACAAGCGTGGTTATTTCTGCTGTTCAGCTGTTCATCGCCGAACTCGTATCTCAATCGCTCAGTCCTGAGCCCTTGAAACTCTATGACGCATTCAGGGAGATTCAACGCACGGTCGCGCTGTATTTTCACATGAACCTTCTGACCTACTGGGCTGTCCTTGGCGTTGGGTATGGCCGTGAGTACTATCGGAAGTTCCGCGATCGTGAAATGCGCGCGGTCCAACTTCAATCACAACTCACCCAGGCTCAACTGCAAGCGCTGAAGATGCAGCTGCATCCGCACTTCCTGTTTAACACATTCAATACGATTTCATCACTCATGCACCGAAGCGTCGATGAGGCCGATCGGGTCCTCGCGGTGTTGGGGGATTTGCTGCGCTATTCTCTGCAGAACGTGGGTGTGCAAGAGGTAACGCTGAGTGAGGAACTTGAATTTCTGAAGCAATATTTAGAAATCGAGCACGCACGGTTTGGAGATCGCCTGCGAGTTAAATTCGACGTAGATCCAGATGTGCTCGGCAAGAACCTGCCCAACCTGATTCTCCAGCCGCTTGTCGAGAACTCAATCCGCTATGCTGTCGCACCAAGGGCGAACGGAGGCTCCATTGAAATCTCGGCCAGAAGAGATCATCGCACAATGCGGATCAAGATTGTTGATGACGGGCCTGGGCTCCACGCGGGATTCACTCTTCAAACATCCAAAGGTATTGGTTTGAGGAACTCGGCGGTCCGGATGGAGCAGCTCTACGGCGAGGAACAGAAGTTCGAGTTGTCCAACCGGTCACCGAACGGCCTGCAAATAACGATCGTGTTGCCCCTCCGGCCCCCAGACCCACCACACGCCAGCAGTACAGAGCCTTTCTCTTTGTAACATTTCTCTCCCGGTATCGTATTTGAGAATGGGTTGGAAACCTGATTCCGGGAGATCCGATGTACATCTGCAAAACTGGCGCATACGGTCTAAAGCTTACTATTGCACTTTTCCTGGTTTTTTCGACACTCAACGCATCGGCTGATGAAACGAAGAAGAGGTTTTCCGAGCGGCGCCGTTTCGATGAGGAATCGATCTCCAGAGAAAAGAAAGCAGCCGACGTTTACTATCGTCTTGGTGTTGAAAACCTTCGCGAGCTATCAACCAGTGACTTTGCAGTTGAGCAGCTGTCGAAAGCAATAGAGCTCGACGAGACGAATGCCGAGTACCACTATCAGCTTGCGGAAGCGCACCTGGCGAATTTCGAGTATGCGAACCTTTTCCAGAAGCCGTTTATCGCTCCAAAGGTAAGAACTCAACTTGAGCTCGCCGTACAGTACGACCCTTCGTCCATCCGCTATCGTGAGGCCCTTATTCAATATTACGTCTTCGCCCCCGGCATTCTGGGTGGCAGTTATGAGAAAGCGCGAGAACAGGCTGACGAGATCAAACGGAGAGATTCGTATCTGGGTAACCTGGCACACGCCGGAATACTATCTAAAGAGGGAGAAGGCGAACGATCGCTCTCGCTCTACAAGAAGGCCATGCGCGCTCAACCCAAATCATGGGAAGCGTATCATCGTCTTGGAATGCACTACTTGAGCATCCACGAGACTGACGAAGCGATTACCATGTTCCGTAAGTACGTCGACGTCGTGCCCGAACAAGCAAACAGCCACAATTGTCTTGGACAGGCATATCAACAGAAACGGATGTACGCTGAAGCCATCTCGGCATTTCAGAAAGCCCTGGAGAAAGACCCTTCGCTCGCGCACCTTGTGTTTCGTATCGCGCAGCTCTACGAATTCAAAGGAGTCAAGAATCTTGCCCGTGATCACTATCAGCGCTATCTTTCGATGATCCCGCGTGGGCGTGCCGCAGATGATGCACGCGAGAAAATTCGACTCCTGGCACGGTAAGCACACGTATCAGTGGCGGCAGTTCGAGTCTCCGGCAGCCAACCGGAGATCCGTGTGATAGGGGAGCACACCCCTCAATCTCTGCTTTTCTCTTGTCGTTCTTATCGCTATCTTACAAGGTCAATCAGAAGGCAGCAATACCCGTTGAGGTCCTTCGAAGGAACCGCTCGGGGTGAATATACGTTCTTCTATGAGAAGGCGTTTTCCAACAACAAGGGGTAGGTGAATGAAAAAGAAGTTCTCGGCATGGATGATTGCAGCGGTGATGCTGGCGGGGATGATTCTCGGATTCCAGGGAAAGGAACTCATCTCTGCGGACAATATCTACGAACAATATGGGAAATTTCGTGACATTCTTTCCCTGACCGAAAAGTTCTATGTTGATCCAGTGGACACGCGGAAGCTAACAGAGGGAGCGATTACCGGAATGCTCGAGAAACTCGACCCGCACTCGGTCTATTTCCCACCGAAAATATTTGAGAAAGCTTCAGAGGAAATGCAGGGCAACTACCAGGGTGTCGGACTGACGATTCGGGCATTGAACGATACAATCATTGTCATCGAACCCATGGGTGGGGGACCCGCAGCAAAGCTCGGCATCCTTGCTAACGACCGGATTGTGAAGATCAACGACAGTACGGCCATCGGCTACACGTCAGAACAGGCGTCGCAGCGCCTTCGCGGGCCAAAGGGCACGAAGGTCAGAGTGTCGATTGCCCGCCCCGGAGTCAAAGAGCCGCAGCTCTATGAAATCACAAGAGCAGAGATTTCGATTGTCAGCATAGATGTCGCAATGATGGTGAACAAGGAGGTTGGCTACGTCGCGGTCAACAAGTTTTCCCAAAAGACCAACGAAGAGATGCTGGTGGCGCTGAAGGATCTGCGCGGTCAGGGGATGAAGAGGCTTATTCTCGATCTTCGTTGGAATCCAGGTGGGGTGCTGGACGAAGCTGTTCACATGGCCGACCTGTTCCTTGATGGCGGAACGAAAGACAAACCCAAAAAGATCGTCTATACGAAGGCCCGTTCCGCTGAGCTGGAAGAAACCTTCTATGCCAGCGATGGTCAAGAATTTGAAAAGCTGCCCATCATTGTGTTGGTGAACCACGCCTCAGCGAGTGCCAGCGAGATTGTCGCGGGAGCGATTCAGGATTGGGATCGAGGGCTCATTGTGGGAGAGACAAGTTTCGGTAAGGGCCTGGTCCAGCGGCAGTGGGCGTTTGGTGACGGCTCCGCATTCCGCCTGACGATAGCGCGATACTACACGCCGAGCGGTCGCCTGATCCAGCGGTCGTACGAGGGCAAGGCGAAAGACGACTATCAGCGGGAAGCGTTCGAGCGCGACGAGCAAGAAGGAGACAATCTGGCTCATACGAAAGATCTGAAAGTGAAGGGCGATTCACTGCATCCGGTGTTCCATACGAATGGCGGGCGGGTTGTGTATGGAGGAGGCGGCATTTCTCCGGACTACATCGTGAAGCCGCCATCAGCGTCGGAGTTCATGCAGAACCTTATGCGGAGGGACATGTTCTTCCAGTTCGCGACAAGTTATCTGGACTCCCGCAGCCAGACAATCAAAGCAATGTACGGTGACGATCTGCAGAAATTCGTCCGCTCCTACATGATTTCCGACGAAATGATGCAAGAGCTCCGGACATTTGCCAAGACTAAGGGGATGACGATCGAAGATAAAGACCTGCAGAAGGATGTTGTCTATGTCAAGGCGAGGATAAAGGCGGAGATTGCGTCAGTCTTCTGGGGGAACAGTGGTCGATACCGCGTGATTCTTGAGGTCGATCCGCAATTCCAGAAAGCAATCGCTCTCGTTCCTGAAGCAGTGAAGTTTGCGAAGCTGAACTGAAGCTGAATCAGTTGTGAGATTCTTCTTTGCGTAAAGGTTCATCGGATATCCCGGTGAACCTTTACTCTTTATATAGAGAGCCCATCTCCCGAAATCGAGAACAATTCTCTCAAAGTCCTCGTAGTGTATGCTCACACTCCACGAGACCGTTAAAGGTTGCCGATTTCCCATTGAAGGCTTGACTTCATTCCCAGGGTTGCATAACTTCGAGTTGCGTTCTTGAAAGCACCGTGTGTGTTAGAGCCATTGAGCCATCCAACACACAGCTTTCCCCTTGCAATACTCAAAACCAGAGTTCCCAATATCCCCGTGAACGCCCATGGGTCGTCCTGCGCGCTGCCGTGTCACGAGACAGAATCGGATGGAGCCGCATGTGCGGCCTCCCCGCGTTGAAGAAAGCGCCACCGCTCCATCATTTCTTCTCCTCGACTCTCTCAAGTCTCCATGTATGAGGATACTATGAAAAGGTTATTGTGTTTGTTCCTTCTTGCGTCCCAAGTGCTCTTGGCGGGGACGACGGGCAAAATTGCCGGAAGGGTCATCGACGCCGCAACGAAACAGCCGCTTCCCATGGTGAACATCCAGATTGTGGGAACAACCTATGGCGCAGCAGCGGACGTCGATGGCAACTACTTCATCATTAACGTGCCCATCGGCACCTATTCGCTGCGGGCGTCGATTATCGGCTATGCACCGAGGACGGTGTCGAATGTCAAGGTAATGCTTGACATGACGACGACGATCGACTTTTCGCTCCAGGCTGCCGATGTTCAGTTGGATGAAGTCATCGTGGTGGCGACCCGCCCCCCCATTCAACCCGACGTGACCTCTACCAAACATACGATTGAAGAGGACGCGATCAACGCCCTGCCGGTAACAGACTTCCGGGAAATCGTCGGCATGCAGGCTGGCATCACCGGAAGCCATTTTCGCGGCGGCCGATTCAACGAGTCACTGTTCCTCGTCGATGGTGTTGCGATCAAGAGCGCGGTCAATAGCTATAGTGGCACAACCACTGGCGGGTTCGCTATCGACATTCCTCAGCTGAGCGTGTCGGAGATTCAGGTTTCGACTGGCGGATTCGAAGCGGAGTACGGAAATGCCCAGTCCGGAATTGTAAACACCATTACGAAAACCTCTGCGAAGTTTGGTGCAAAGCTGCGTGTACGCACATCCGATTTTCCATGGAGCAAAATTGAGTATCGTCCGAACGACTATGGCACGGGTCAGGCAGATTGGAAAAACTATGAGGCGTATGTCAATTCGCCCTCCGTATCTCTCGGAAGCGGCAAGCTTTCGCTCATGGGATCCGCCGATATCGCCTTTCAGAGCCGAGATCTACTGACCCACGAAGATTTCTACAACGAGGCGTACCAGACAAAGCTTAGCTACAACAGCCCCGACACGCGAATCATTCTGAGCGGACTGAAATCATGGTCCCGAAATAATTCTTACTATCACCGATATTCGAAATACGGGCCGCTCAGCGAAGGTTATCAGTCTGATCAGTATCAGCAGTTGACGACTATTTCGGGGGTGCAGTATCTTCAGCAGTATATCTTTGTTACCAACCCGCAAGATTACAAAACCGCAAAAGCGCCGGACTCAGCGCTCTATGCATCCACCGGTAAATGGTACAAGAATGCCCAGAATTTCTACCAGGCCGGCATGCAGAACCACATCTCACTCCCGATTAACAACAGTTACAATGTCAGCTTGACGCTATCGCAGACGATCGACAAGAACTCCTTCCTCGATGTAAAGTTGTCCCTCTTTACATCATGGTTCAACGAAGTTGTTCGCAATGTCGACGACCGGATGAAGAACGGAAACCTGGGTGCAGACCTCAACTGGTTATACAATGGAACGCCACCGGGATATATGGACAGACAGTTTGAAGGAGGCTACTGGTACTACACGGGTGACGAAGGGTGGTACCTCAACCAGGTATCGCGCACGGCTTCGATGCGCGTTGATTACTCCAACCAGCTCAATCCCTCGAACCTTTTAAAGAGCGGCATGGAGTTCAACTGGAACAAGGGAGACATCGAAAAAGTCACCTTTGAGTCGGTTCTTGCACGCAAGTTTGACGTCTGGGCGCAGGACCTTAATGATTTCGCAGTGTATGTTCAGGATAAGATTGAAGTCCGTGACGGGTTCATCCTTAACGCTGGTCTGCGTTTCGACTACTTCAACCCAAACGGGTTTGGCCCGGCAGTTCTGTATCCTACAGACCCGGTTGAACTGGCAGATCCGGCGAGGCGCGCAAGTCTCACATCCTCAGACAAAATCGACTCGCGTTGGCAAGTAAGTCCCCGTATTGGCATTTCGCACCCGATTACAGAACGGGATAAGATCCACTTCTATTATGGTCACTTCTTCCAGCGTCCGGACCTGCGCTTCCTGTACGAGAATATGAAGCTGGATTTCCGATACACTACAAACGTCGATCTTGGTAATCCAAGACTCAAACCCGAAAAGACGGTCTCGTACGAAGTTGGATGGGAACATCTCTTCTCTGACTTCCTGAGGTTGGATGTCACCGGATACTTCAAAGATATTACGAACCAGATCGCGGCTGCAGACTACGATCTTCCGGGAACAGCCGAACCCTTTCAAGCGTACGTCAACCTGGATTACGCCAATGTGCGTGGCATTGAGTTCACACTTGAGGCGGTGGGTCCGCGGGCAATCGGAGGCATGATCAACTACAGCTATGTGTTTGCAAACGGAAGGTCTTCGTCGGTGTATCGAAGCAACGGAGAAATCGTTCCGCGCCGCCTCGACCCGCTTGACTGGGATATCCGTCACAGGATCAACGCGAACATCTTCTTGCGCTCAACCGGGGAGATCGAGAAACTCATCGGGTATGCGGAGTTGAATTTTGTGTTGCTCGTGCGGTCGGGGTACCCATACACTCGCAATACGCGCGATGTGTTCCCACTGTTTGCCTTGCGTAATGACGGACGGCTCCCGTGGTACAAGAATGTTGACATGAGATTCCGGAAATCGTTCCAGGTCTCGAATCTCGACCTTTCCTTACTCGTTGAGGTACGGAACCTCTTCAATTGGAGAAGCGTATCCTACATTGCGGGTGGGAGAGAGGGAATTGCACAATATGAGTTAACGGGTGACCCATCGGGCCCCTACCGGGACCCGCAAACAATCACCCTGCCGCGAGTGTACCGTCTCGGCTTTGAACTTCAGTTCTGAGGTGCATAATGAAAAGACAACTGACTATTCTGATGTGTTTAGTGTTCTTGTGGGCATTGACAAGCGAAGGCCAGTACCGCCTCACCCAGAAGCCCAAAAAGACGTTCGACCACAAAGTTGGTACTCTCTGGAACATGATTACCAATAACGGTTACTGGGGCAACACGTATGCGGAGCCGAATTTCGAGTGGCCCGGCGGCAGCGGCAATGTCTATGGCTGGCGGACGTCCATTTGGATCGGTGCGGTCTTCGATAGCGTGGGATACACATCCTACGGAGACGGTAATCACTTCGTCCCGCTGGATACCATACAGGTAAAGCACCGCACGGAGGGCTCGTTGTCCGCAGAAGATACGTATACGCGCTACACGGACGTCAATCCGCCAAGCCCGACGGGTGTCCATATGAACCTCGGCGTGGAAGTTACCGAGAAAACGTATGCATGGGATCAATCGTACAATGACGACTTTATCATCAGCGACTATTGGATAAAGAACATCGGCGACGACGTCAACAAGGACGGTATCATCGATGCTACCCGAACCTTGAAGGGAGTGTACGTTGGATTTAGAATGGACTGCGACGTGTCCGGCTTCAACGGGTCGAACACAGACAGCAACTACTGGGATCTGGACGATCTCGCGGGGTATGACGCAGCCAACAAGATTGCATATCTGTGGGACGCCGATAATCCGACCACCCCCGAAAACGATACAGGAAACCCCGATCCTGTTACTGGAGTTCTTCGGTCGCCAGGGTATGTCGGTGTGAGACTACTCTATGCCGACAAAAGCCACTTCGTCGGAACCTACACAGGCCAGCCAACAATGGCTACTCCTTCGTACAGGTATTTTGAGCCCACGACATCGCAGGCAATGTACGAGTTCATGAAAGGTTACGGCATTGCACCAAATGCCACAGAGGCAAAAGACTATCGGGCAATCATGGCGATTGGTCCGTTCACGATCCCGCCGGGGGATTCCGTCCACATCGTTGTCGCCTGGGTCATCGGATACGGCTTTGGAGGCATGACGAAGAACTCGCAAGTTGCTCAGAACATGTACGACGGCAACTATTCAAAAGCTCCTGCAGCGCCGGACGAACCCCAGTACGCAATTCAGACAACGACGGACAACGGTCAGAATGCTGTGGCGATTCAATGGAAGAAGAACGCCGAAGCAAGTATCGACCCTTTGACGGGAGCGAAGGATTTCGCGGGGTACGCGGTCTACAAGACAGTTCGCCAGGACGCAGGTGGAAATCCTCTTTGGGATACCCTTGCGGTGTACGTGAAGACCAACGCCATTGATCGCAAGAGAGATTCATTGTGGTACAGTCGGCCGTTCGTGAAAGCGTGGCCTCCGCAAACAGTCTTCGACGGAAAAGACACGCTGTATCAACTCCTTGATCGTGGCGTGCTCAATGGAATGATCTACACGTATGCTGTCACCGCGTTCGATCAGGGGGATACGCTGTTGGGTATCGGAAGGCTCGAAAATAACATCGGAAGAGGCAAACCAACGACTCGCGTGTACATGGCAAACTCCGCACCGACAAACGGCATGGACCGCATCAAAGTTGTGCCGAATCCCTTCATGGGGTCGAGCAAGTTCAACAACCCAAACCCGATTGAGACGAATCCATGGGTGAGTCGTGTTCGGTTCGTCAACTTACCCGCAGACGCGACGATCTCCATTTTCACACTCTCTGGTGATCTGGTTCAGACAATCCACAGCGGAGACGTTGTCTATCAAAGTCGCGATGTCAGCGTCACGGGCAGCTTCACCGGTGTTGCGGAGTGGAATCTCACCACAAAAAACAACCAAGAAACCGTGAGCGGGGTGTACATCTACGTCGTCGAGTCGTCCGCCGGGACCCACACAGGCAAATTTGTCATCATGCGCTAGAGGTGCCCTATGAAAAAAATCATTCTGCTTCTTCTTGTTGCTGTTCCTCTCGCTGCCCAGCAATTCGGGCAGGTCGGCACCAGTGGTGCGCAGCTCTTCAAAATCAGCTTTGATCCGCGCGCGTCCGGGTTGGGGAACGCCGCGACATCTGTCGTGAATAATGCCGCGGCGATGTACACCAATGTCGCCGGACTCGAGGGCGTTCAAAACGGTGACGTTGCGTTCACCTATGTTCCGTGGTTTGCAGGCATCAACATAGTTTCTGTTGCAGGGGCGTATCGGATCGAGAATATCGGAGTGATCGGCGTGCAGGCAACGGGATTCAGCGCACAAGAGGAGATCACAACGATCGAAATGGAAAACGGGACAGGCCAGACATACTCCATTCAGAATATGGTCTTCGGTGTCTCGTTCGCCCGGCACATTACGGAAAAACTTGTCATCGGAGCCCAGGCAAAGTATATCCGCGAATCATACTTCGACCACTCCATAGCGGCGTTTGCCTTTGACCTTGGCAGCAACTATGACCTCGGATTTTTGGGGGCACACCTGGCGATGACGCTGCAGAATTTCGGACCCGATCTCGACCCTCTCGCGGGCAGCTACAATGACTACAGCGACAGCAATGTTGAGAAAGGATTTCTGCGGACGCCGCTGCCGGTGACATTCCGGGCATCGTTTACGCTCGAGCCAGTGGTTGCCGACGCATATCGAGTCCGGGTCATTACTGATCTTATCCATCCCAACGATAACGTCGAGCACTACTGCATCGGGAGTGAAGTTCTTCTGTTCAACCTCATTGCTGTGCGCGGAGGTTTGAAACTGAACTACGACGATGAACGATATGCCTTCGGCATAGGAATCAAAGGATCGCAGTTCCTTGGGCAGGACGTACGGTTCGACTATTCGTACGAACAATTCAAAACGCTCCCCTCAATTCAAAAGCTCTCCCTGGGAATCGGTTTCTAGGCGGCCGATGAAGGAAAACGGGGCGAAGCAGGAGTCCACATCTGTATCCAAGACCCGATGATGCAGAACACCATCGGGTTTTTTATTACTTTAAAGCATCTATGCATAAGAGCATCTTCATTCTTGTCGCAACATTCGTCATGCTCCAGACGCTCTGGGCTGACGGCCTTACACTTCTTGGGACAGTTCGCGATCGCCATAGCGGCAGGGCCGTGTCGTCGGCAGCGGTTCAGATTATTGACCGGCGCGGTGTCCAGCTTGGAACCAGCGTGTCGAACTCTCTGGGGCAGTGGCACCTCACCATACCGTTGACGGGGCTGAACGAAGGGGATATTCCCCGCACATTTTCCATCGATCAAAACTATCCCAATCCATTCAATCCGTCGACGAAGATTCCATTCTCGGTGGGCCGCGAAGGCTCCGTCAGCATCACCGTATATAATATTCTCGGACAATTGCTCGATGCTAGGGAATTCTTGCTCAGACCGGGAAGCTATACCATTGACTGGAATGCCAAAGGAAGCGCCGGGGTTCTCTTCTATTCGATAGAAATGGACAACGTCCGCCTTACAAAAAAAATGGTGCAGCTCGATGGTGGCAACAGAAATGGGTTGGGGAACATCTTGCAGATGACGCGGGCTTCGTTCTCTCGCGTTTCGGCAGAAGCACTGGTCGACTCCTGCCGGGTCATAACGTCGTCTTTGGTGTACGAGACGGATACAACAACCGTCGCGTTGGTTGACTCTGCCCGCGCTGATATCCTTTTAGACAGCGTCCACGATCGTGCGTTCATGATTGATCTCCACAATGACGTTATGGAGGTCATCTCCGGAAGCAGTTATGCGTATCAGTTGGCCGATCGGCACACAACCCATCATACCGACATACCGCGGTATAGGGACGGCGGTGTTGATGGACAGATCTTCTCCATCTGGATCGACCCGACTGCTTACGCCGCGACGGCGTATTTTTCCACCGCGATGAAGTTTCTGGATACACTCAAAGCACAGGTAAAGCGGAACAGCAACGACATGGGTTTGGTGATTCGTCCGGATTCAGTTGATTCATACAATCATCAAAAGAAAATCTCAGGGATCGTTGTAGTCGAAGGAGGGCATTGCATCGAGGACAAACTGGAGAACCTTCTTGCCTTCTATGCTGCCGGCGCTCGCGTGATGACTATAACATGGAACAACAGCACTTCCTGGGCAGTCTCGGCACAGGATTCGCGTGCAGACAATGTGGGCCTGAGTGATTTTGGGAAACAAGTGATTTGGACAATGGATTCGCTGGGGATGATCATCGACATCTCGCATGTTGGCCGCAAAACGGTAGACGACATTCTGGCAACCTCAAAGAATCCAATCATTGCATCACATTCCGGGGTCTATGCATTGAGAAATCACTATCGGAACCTGGCGGATACTCAGATCAAAGCGATTGCGCAGCGCGGGGGAGTCATCGGTGTTGTTTTTTATCCAAGCTTCCTGGTATCATCGGGTCAGGCGAGATTGGACAATGTTGTTCAGCACATTGATTACATCAAGAATCTGGTGGGTGTGGACTATATTGCCGTTGGTTCTGATTTTGATGGGATAGAAACGACGCCCGTCGGACTCGAAGATGTTTCGCGGTTTCCCGCGCTCACGGAGGCACTGCTTCAAAAGGGATACACGAAGCAGGATGTTCGGAAGATCCTTGGCGAAAACTTCATGCGGGTCTTCAGAGCAGTCTGCAAGTAGCTAGCAGCTCGGACGAAAACTCAGTTCTTACCAAAAAGGCACGAAGGCAATTATGTCACCCCGAGATGTTCCGCTCTTTGAATCCCGCTCATAAGCGGAATCCAAGAGCGGGATTTCTGCTCGGGGTCTAAAAACGAGGTCCCGAACAGAAACGATTCGGGACGACAGTGTCCTCGTGTCTTCTGCGGCTTTACAGCATCCCGCTCTTTTTGACAGCCCTATCGCTGCGGGAGTGGTGTGTTTTTTCATCCGCATCACTAGCAAGGCTTCTTCTGTTTTTCCCCCTCTAACGACGCGCACCCCTTCCGAGGGAAATCGTAATCCCCCAGCCATCGGGATCATCGGGCGGAGTATCGTTCCAGTCGTCATACGCATGTGTGCCGTCGGTTTCATAAAACACAATGTACCGGCCGGCCGGCAACGAGATTGTTCCCTCAAAGAGCCTGTTCTTATCCGCCCCACCGGCATGTTCCGTCTTTCGGTACTTCATTTCCCACACCGTCTTTCCCGTGTTAGCGTTTTCAATCCAACCGTAATCGAACATCTCGCCGCTGCGTCCCTCACCAACAGAGTAGATATGAATGTCACTTTCCCGGGAGAGGGAGAACTCTTTTCGTCGTCGCTCATCGTTGCCGACGCGCACGATGCTCGCAAGCGCGGAGGGATTTTCCCGCTCTTCATCTGCCCCTACGTCCTTCGGATCGAACTGCTCACCGGCCGCAGCGACAGTAATCCCCCAGCGTTCAGGTTCGTATGGCGGTGCGGAGTTCCAGCCATGGTATGAATGCGAGCCGTCGGTAACGAAGTGGACAATATAACTGCCCTTGTCCAGGTGGATCACCTGGTCGACTATGCGGTTCTTCTTGTCTCCGCCGGCATAACCGGTTTCATTGTACCGCATTGTCCAGACTTTCCTTCGGGAGGAAGCGTCCACAATCCACCCGTAATCATTCATCTCGCCATCACGCCCCTCGCCGACAGCGTGAATGTGCACATCCATTGCCTTTCTCAACGAGAAAGATTTTGACCGGGACTCGTCATCACGCATACGGGTCAGGTCAACGATGACGTTCTTCTCTTCGGCGGGTTTGTATTCGTAGGTCTTCGCAAACTTCTTCATGGATTCATCCTTGACCCAAACAGTCATTCCCCAGAACGCGGGATCGTAGGGGGGAGGAGCATTCCATTCTTTATAAGAGTGCGAATCGTCGGTCACGAAGAACGCAGCATATTGTCCGCTGGGCAAAGAGATGGTTTCACGGACATATCTGTTTTTGCTGGCACCGCCAGCGTGTTGGGTTCCGGTCTCGGTCATTTCCCACACCCGCGCCCCGGTTTGGGCATTCACAATCCACCCGTAGTCGTAGAGAACATCGTCGCGCCCTTCACCGATGGCATACACAACCACCTCCGCGGGTTTTTCGAGCACGAACCCTTGATGTTGATATTCCTTATCCCAGAGAGCGGAAAGAGAGAGAACCGCGTTCTTCTTGAGATCCAACTGCCATCGGTCGACACCCTCCCTCCCGACATGCTGACCGCGCCCATGAATCGTGAACTCCAGATCGCCGTATTCTCGGGTGCGACGACCTCCGCTGAATATCTTTCCCGCAATGAAATCCACGAACTCTCCAAAACTCTCGATTCCATCTGCCGGTTCGGGATATGCAGCGTAGTATGCTTCGTAGGATCCTTTCGAAAGAGGGACCACCTCCTCGTAGTCTGCGAGACCCCGGCTGCGCGTTCGCCGGGGGGATTTTTTCAGTTTCCAAACCACATCGCGGCTCTCTGTGTTGAGGATCCACAAAGACGTGCCAACCCCGCGGAATCGATCGCCTGCCGCGACCGCGTTGATCGTGATATCTTGCTGGGCATCCAACACAAAGCCGTCGCTCTTCACCTCATATGAGCCGACGTTGCGAATGTCTGTGAGAAGATCTTGTTGGGCAAACGAAGCGGAGAGAAGCGTGAGGGACAAGCAGGAGAGAGCAAGAACAATACGTTTCATCGGCGGACCTCCATTGAAGGAACGAGACCTGTTCAACAACACTATGCTGCTCCTTGTTACGGAACAACAGGGCCCTTTGTTTCTGTAAAACCATTCTCAAAAACCACTTAAGGCAAGAGAATTATCTCACGCCAAAGCGCAAAGAGCGCATTTTTCTCGTCATCTCTGCGTCCCTGGCGCCTTTGCGTGAGTATTCTTGAGTTGGCTTCTAGAAGAGCGCCCGCAGAATCAAAACTTCACAGTCATTCCCAGGGTCGGTAAGATCGGCCAAAGTTTCACTTCTTCGATGTAGGGATTCCCATTGCTGTTGAACCGGTAGCGGTAGGACTGAATATTGGTGAAATTGAACAAGTTGCTGACGTCAAAGTACACCAGCGTAGCAAGTTTCCACAACTCGAATTCTTTGCTGATCCGGATGTCGACGCGGCGATAGGGAGGAAGCGTTCCGCTGTTCTTGCTCCCCTGGACCCACGACCATTGTTTTGTTTGTGAGTTGTAGACCGCTGTGGAGGGAGTGTAGGCGTAACCACTTCCGTACTGAACGCGAACGTTTGATGCCCAAGAGCTTCCCAGATTCCAATCGCCGACGAGCGATGCAGTATGTCGTTGGTCAGTGTATCGAGGATATTCTCCGATCTTATCGCTCAACAAATCCTCTCGACTCTCAAGGTATCCATAACTGAGCCATCCGTAGAAGCTGGAAAGATTGAGCGCGACGTAGAGATCCATGCCGCGGGCCCAACCGGTTGCATCATTCTTGCGCGAGTAGGTGATACGTCCGCTGCTCGTACGGACGGAAGATATCAGCCGATCATAGTGCTTGTGGTATGCTTCGATTTTCATGGTGAGCGAAGCGGTGGACAACGGATCGAAGGGGATTACTCGCTCCACACCAAGGATGTAGTGTGTTGCCTTTTGTCCTTTGGTGTTGGAATCGGACGCAACCGAATAAGCGAGCTCACTGTAGATTGGTGACTGGTAGAAAAATCCCCACGCGGCTCTGAGCGTCGTCTGATCGAGGAAACAGTAGGAAAGATTGAAGCGTGGACTGAGAGACCAATCCTTGTTGAAGTCAAAATAGTCGACTCTCCCACCAACGTTGAGAATCAGTGCATCGTTGAGCTGAACAACGTGCTCCAGATACGATGCAAATTTGAAGGAGCGCGCAGCAACATGTTCGTTGGCGGCGTCAACAGAGATGTCAACGCGATAGGTGTTTGTCGTGTCCGGATATTGGATGGTGTTCGTTGTTTCACTGAACGGGCGACGATCGAGAAGCTGCTGATCGTAGAGAATCGTCTGGTAGCTCATCCCGAGATTGAGCTCATACCATGGCGTTGCCTGGAGACCGATGGCGCTCTTGGCTTCAAGTGTCCTGATATTGAGGTCGTTGGAGTAGAGGTGCTCCTGTTTCGATCGATAGAAATAGTTTGGTGTCGACGTGATATCCCGCGAGTAATCGGTGGAGCTGTAATTGTACTCTTCTTCAATTTGCTCGTAGTAAGACAATTCATTCCTCAAGAAGGCAGTGGAACTGAGGATGTTCGAGCTCTGCAAATCAAAGAGATTGCTGACGTAGCGGGCATGCTCCTCCTCGTAGGAGCTGGAGAACTCGTGGAAGCTCGCGGACTTTCCTTTGTATTGTCCGGTATAGTCAAACGGCCCGCTTGGACTTGTGCTTGGATCGAGCAGGAACGTGTCGCCGGCATGGATGAATTCGAACTGAAGCTTGTCGCGTGGCGTGATGGTATATGTCAGGACACCCTGCACGTCGTAGAAAGAGGGATGTACATCCTGATCGATCTTGAGGAACGACATAGCATACTCAACATAGCTCTTGCGTCCCCCGAGGATGAAGGAGATATCTGAAGTCAGCGGGCCCTCAATGAGAGCATCGACATTGGTCATGCTGAGCGTCGCAATTCCCTTGAACAGATCACGACTCCCTTCCCGATACTGAATGTCCATGACAGAACTCATCCGGTCGCCGTATTTCGCGCTGAAGCCGCCGGTGACCAGAGTTACCTTCTGCATCATGTCGATGTTGAAAATGCTGATGCTCGCGTTCGGAGCTTCCTTGACATGAAACGGCTCGTAGACCTGAGCGCCGTTCACCAGCACAAGGTTCTCGTCGTACGTACCGCCGCGCACACTGAACTTCGCGCTGAACTCGTTGTCGGCGGAAATCCCCGGAAGAGACTGAATGGAGCGGAAAACATCGGGAATGACGCTCGTCACCTCAACCAGCCGTTCGCTCGGAAGGGAAAGGGAGCTCACCTCGGTCTGCACAGCTTGTCCGGGCGCGCTGGAGTAAACGGTGACCTCCTGCAGCAAGATGTCGGTCGGAAAAAGGGTGACGGGGAGCGCTTTGTCGTTCCCCTCCATCTGAATCTGTTTCGTCTCTGTTCTGTAGCCAACGAAGCTGATAACAAGCTCATAAGAACCCGGCTTTAAGGGGAGCTTGTACGACCCATTGGCGTCTGTCACTGTGCCGGCGTTCTGTCCTTTCACTGAGATGTTTGCGAATGGTAGCGGTTCGTTCGTTGAACCGTCGCGGACTGTGCCGGTAACAGAATGCCCTTGGGAAAGGGATACCTGGAAAAACGTCAGCCAGAGCAGAAAAACTGAAGCGAATAAAGTTCGATACGGAGTTTGTTTGTTCATGTGCACTCAGGATCTCTGCGGGAAAATTGTTCAGTGTGGACCCGGCCGATCATGTATGCGTGTTCAGACGCTGAAGAACGGTTTTATCACGCCATCCGATAAATCGCCAGCCCGCCAGACCCACCTTTGATCTATGAAGGCGGGCTGGGATCTTAGTCGACGACTTAGCGTTGCGGTTCATGCTCGTTCACACTTCTTTGTCATCTTTGGCCATCATTATAGAGGGGACACCGGTAACGAGGCAGAGAGTCTCATTGCTCGGGCAAATTAACCGCTTTTTCCAAAAGATTCTTCTGTTTCTCTGTGCGCTGAACGCAAGGCGTGGTAAAAGAGGAAAAAGGGGCTTGAATTGCCCATACTTCGGTCAGAGAAACCAATCGCTATCGCCTTGACATTCCCTCCAAAAAGGTTTATACTAAGCCAAATGAAACTCCGTTTCACTAATGAAATCAAGGGTTCCTCTCCTCCTGCCCGCCACGGACGCAACATTCTCATGTCCGCGAATGCAAGAGACCTCGTACATAATCGCTAGACCATCATAGCGCTGTCTGCTTTCCGCTGGAACCGTCTATGGTAGACGGGCGCAGGCAGCGTAAGTTTTGATCTCATCACCCAACATCCAATCATCATTCGGAACAGAAGGGAGGTGTTGAGACAGACCAAAGTGCTACAAGGTGCTTGCGGTATCTCTCTGGTACCATCAATACCGCGTTCTCATTTCTTCTCAGAACTCATCTGCATTTCTGACCATATTCTAAATCACTGATATATTTCTACATCCAAGGAGCAACATCATGAGATCCTCTTGGTTCAAAGTTCTCCTGATTCTCTTGATTAGCCTGTTGCCCGTTGCGCTCCTGTTTGCCGGGAACGGAAAGATCTCCGGCGTTGTGAAAGACGCCGTGGGGAAAGAAGTCGTTCCGGGCGCGAACGTGGTACTTGTGGGTACAACCATGGGCGCAGCGACAGATGAGCAAGGGCGATACTATATTCTGAACGTCCCGCCCGGAACGTACGCCGTACGGGTGACGTGCGTGGGATATGCCCGCACGGAAATTGGAGCCGTTCAGGTGCGCGCTGATCAGACGACGGAACTCAACATCGATGTGAAGCAGGAAAGCATCGAGTTGAAAGAAGTCGTTATACAGGCAGCCGCCCGCGTGGTAGACAAGTCGCAGACTTCGTCAAAAGCATTGGTGTCAAGGGATGAATTGGACAACAGGTTGCCAATCACCTCTGTCATGGACATTCTGAACACGACCCCTGGCGCATACAGGGGGTATGTTCGCGGCGGCAAGATTACAGAAACCAAAACCATTGTCGATGGCGTCGATGTCAGCGATCAATACTACGCTCTCGGCGGCGACCAGCAAAACCAGAACATCCTGTTCAGCTCCGCCTATCTGACACGCAGCAGAGATTACACGTTGAGCTCAAGCGCCTCTGTTACCTTCAACTCCGTCGAACAGCTGTCTGTGAACACCGGCGCAGTTGGAGCTGATAACGTGTCCGCGACCGCCGGTCTCATCAACTACTCCCTCCGTGAAGGACGGGGCAAACTGACCGGCAGCTTCTCCGCAAAGTCGAGCCAGATGGATGGTCTCAAGTATGTCGGTCCGAATCTCTACTGGAACGACCAGGTCTATTTCGACGAGCAAAACGCAACAAAGCGACGGCTCGATTCCAACAAGGCCTTGCAGGCAACGGCTCCGACGGTCGCCCGGCAACTTGTGATTACACCGGATAGCATCAAGTACGGCAAATACACGTACACTACAGGAAAGTACATGAACCAGGACAAACCCCAGATCGATGTCGACGGAATGATCAGCGGAAACATAATGGAAAACTGGGGATTCCTGCTCAGCGGCAGGTACTTTGATACCCATGGCCGGCTTCCCAACGAACATCAACAGCAAGCCGACATGACCTTTAAGACAACGTATAACCTGGGAAGCGAATTTAAACTGAACGGGTTCGCGATCGTCAACGACAAGGGTCGACTCTTTGGATGGAAGAATACCTATTACAATGACGCGGCACGACAGTTTCTTGAAGGCGTCCCGAAGAGCGACGGCGTCAACATCGTTGGCAGCCTTAAGGCCACGCACGTGCTTTCACCGTCAACGTTCTACGAGGTGCAGTTGAGCACAACGTACCGCAACGACCGATTCGGATATGCCGACGATAACGGCGACGGCATCTGCTCGCTCAATGAAAACGGCGAGTTCTTGACACTGGAAAAGACCGCTGACATTGATAAATACGTTTCTCAATCGGGCAAGCAGCTGGACAGGTTCTTCCGCATTGGAGATGAAGCGGGCCCGAGCCAGATCACCCAGCCTATGACTATAGCCGGCAGGCAGGTTCTGATTACCCGCCCGCAATTCGTTTATGAGAACACCACAAACGCGGTTCACACGGCGAAGTTTGACATCACCAGCCAGGTTGATTTCCACAATCAGCTCAAAGGGGGCCTCTCGTTCCAGTTCAATGACATCAAAAGGACCCAGAGGAACTCCGGTCTCGGTGCTGATGCGGCAGACGTACGGCGCCGGCTGCTTGTTGAAAAGTGGGAAATGTACCCGACGATGTTTGGCGGCTATATCCAGGATAAGATGGAGTATGCCGGCCTTGTCATCAACCTCGGTGTCCGTATCGATCGATGGGATCCGAAAGCAGCAGACTTCGCGAACTACTACAACCTGTTTACCCTCCAAAACAATTACCCGGTCGACGATAGCTTGCGGTCAGAGTGGATTCCGACTCGAGCCACCACCAATGTGTCGCCGCAGTGGTTCTTCTCACCGCGCATTGGCGTGTCTCACCCGATTTCGGATGAGGCGGCAATGTATTTCTCGTATTCGCGCAACTCTATTCCGCCTCCGTTCTCACGCGTCTATGCGAGCTACAACGCGGTTATGGGGAATGCTGGGAGTTACCCCGGTTTTGCCAGCCTGCGGCAGGAGCCGACCAAATCTTCAAATTATGAACTCGGTGCTCAGTGGGAATTCATCCCGAAGAAGTTTGGCTTGTCGTTCGCCGCATACATGCGAGACATTCAGAACTACACCCAAGTGCAGATTAATGAGCAACTTGCGAACGGAGCAAACATCATGTGGATCACAGCCCAGTATGCCGATGCCCGGGGCGTTGAGTTCGGCCTGCAGGCATTGAGACAGACGTACTTCGATTTCGTCACACTCTATGGACGCCTGAATTACACGTACAGTTACATCAAGGCGACTGGCTGGGCGGGCCTCGACGCAACCCAGCAAACCACGTTCTCGCGTCCCGACACACTGAAGTACGGAAACCTGTTGCCGTTCAATGATTTCTGGGCCTACAACAAGGTTGAGACGAATGTCACCGGAGGAACCAGCACACTGCCAGGATCCTATGGCACCGGCGGCAACGACCGCGCACATCGGATCTCGTACGTTCTGTTCCTCGAATTCCCGTACCAAATCATGCTCTCGTCGGTTGGCACGTTCTCGAGCGGGTTCTACTACCCGTTGAGCTACACGGCAGATCCTCGTGTTGCCGGGCGTGCGTTCGGACAGGCGCCGTGGAACAAGCAGATTGACATGCGGATTGAAAAAGGGTTCACCATCGAAAACATCCGCTTTGCGGTGTACTTCGATATGAAGAACGCATTTGACTGGGTCAACATCCTCAGCTATGACAACACGAGTTCAGGCGCGGCGCTTTGGGAATATTCCAGCGCCGGTAGAAACGTGGCCGGGGTGGCCGACCCATCAGCTAGCGCTGATCCGACGGGCATCTACAAGCGCGCAGTAGGCTTAGACGGAACCCTCTTCTACGACATCCCGCGTGAGTACTACTTTGGCGTGAGAATTGATTTCTAAGAGAATGACAAGGACTGCAAACTATACTATGAATGGGAGTAACGATATGAACATGACAAGACAAAGAGGGTTGCTCTTAGCGACCCTTGCTCTATTGCTCGTTGTCGTTCCGGCGTCATTGTTCGCCCAGACCGCTCCCGCTACCTCGTGCGTGAATTATCCGGGTGGCGGTGCGATTATTGCGGGCGATTTGTGGGATTCATACCTGCCGATGAGCTTTACGGCGGCCGCACAGGGTGGGGATGCCGCAACGGCCGGGACGTTGGGCTATCGCGTCTTTATCCGCTCGGGCAACTTCGATCGCGGTTGGTCAACCCCGATGTCACACTGGCCTGCTGCGTGGTGGTATACGAACTACTGGTACAAAACCGCCTGGGTCGGAGCGTTTGATCCAGATCCAACGTTCAATCCGACAGAAATCAGTGGCAAGGCAAATCCAAGCTACATCTCCGCCGTCGTCGGAGGTAACAACTACGCGGAGGTGCAGTATAAGCCTACGCTGCTTGGTGGAACAGATCCCACCCGCCATTATACTGTCGAGCCATACTGGGTGGATGGTACACGGCGGCAACATGTGGTGTACGAGGCGGCAATGCCCACAAACCTGGGAATTGACGTGAAGATACGCGCCCACGGTTTCCAGGGACCAAACTGGAACAACCTGAACGACTTCGTCATACTCGAGATCGAGTTGAAGAACACCGGAAACCTCGACATGGATATGGATGGTGTCCCGGAGAAGGTAAACAACGCGATCAAGGCGCTTGCGTTTGCGTGGTCGTCAGAGAGATATATGTCGGTTGGCAGCTATTTAGGCGGTGGCCGCAACAACAATGATATTGCACCCGTCATACTCACCGATCAGGCGGCATGGGTCGATGATGCGGATGCCAACGGTGCACCATGGGCATTTTCTACGATGTACCCCGCTGTATGGACGTTGAACCCCACACCCGGGAATTTCACTATGGGGTTCCAAACCTCTACCAGGTATTGGTATACAGACATCTGGTCCGGATATGTTATGATCGACGCAAAGCAGGGAGGCTTACCGACGGATCGGTCGAAGACGGTC
>JBGPAN010000006.1:0-27192 GCA_041480785.1 Bacteroidota bacterium
CTTCAGATTCCATCTCACGATGGACACCCTTGCTGTTCGGCTAATGGTTCCCATCATCGAGGTCCATAGGGGACTTGCACCCCCAAGTCATTGTGCCATGCCTGGCATACCACCAACAAAAAGGCTCAGCGATTGCTGAGCCTTTCTCGTAACACGTGCTTTCTGCAAGCTCACCTGAGCAAAATCATTTTCCGCGTCTCCATGAATTGCCCTGATAGTACGCGATAGAAATAGATGCCGCTCGGCACGTTTGATGCATCCCATAGGACTTGAAAAAAGCCCGCCTCCTTTCTCTCTTCCAGCAAGGTGACTACGAGTTGTCCGAGGGTATTAAAAATCTTCAGCGAGACAGTTGATGCTTTCGGCAATCTAAAACTGATCCTTGTGCTCGGGTTGAACGGATTCGGATAGTTTTGGCACAGCTCGAAACGATCCGGCAGAAGGTTCTTATCGTCAGCAAGATTCGTCGCCGTTGTTGAAAATTCGAACACGTCTGTTGCCCGGAGAGGCTTGAATGTTTTCAGGGTGAAGACGTCGCCCGGGACCGGCAGTTTTGCTTTGTCGTCCCCTGAGTAAAACACCACCCACGTAAGCGTTGTCTGGCCGCGGCGATCCTTGTCGAGGACGTAGATCTCATCAAAACGGCTGATTCTTCCGTCCCCGTCGATCTCGTTGACCACTACATCCACCTGACGGTTTTCCGTCATGTTCCACACCGAATAGTAGAGCGGCGTCGGGGGGGCTCCGAGAAACGTGCTGGCCGTGTCGACAATATGATCAGCTACTCTGAACTCATAGTCCGCGGGGAAGGCGATTCCCTTGACCGTATCCATCCCGATATAGATGGTTGGAATGGAAACCTGAGAACTCAGTGTCGAACTCCCTCTTGTCCATCGGGTGGAGTCCTTATTGTTGAGAGCTTCCGCAAAGTCAAATATCGAGACTCGCAATCCATCAAAGAGCGGACCCTCGCTGCCGTTTCCCTCAATCGGAATGTTTTGAAGCATGTACGAACTTTTTGTGAGATCAGAAATGCTGTACCGCTTCGCTGTGGAACTCGTGTCGTCAATCGTCATTCTGTAGGAATGTCCAGTCAATTGGAGAGGATTGACCGTGTTCACAACAACCCGCCCATCACCGGTCCCAGCTACGTGTCTGACGTTTCCTATTGTTTCGCGGGTGTTGCGCACCTCGAATGGTTGTGAAATCGTTTCGGAACTCAGGCTTCCGTCGGAGGAGGTCAGTTTCAGCAGAAAGGAGCTGCTATTGGGGGATAATCGTGAATTCCAATTGTAAGATCCGGTATTCGGTAGATCTGCAGCGATGAGTTGCCATGATGTGCCGTTGTCACTACTTCCATAGAGCGAATTCCGCAATGGAGCGCCTTCCGGGTCCTCGGCGAACCATCGGACAACATAGGTTCCCGAGACCATTTCTTGGTTCTGCGGGGAGAGCAAAGCGATGTCCGGCGCTCCGTTCGCCGGATTATCGACCGTGAAGCGTTGCGCTGATTGAACGATGCCGTATGAGGTGTCGCCGAAAACCTGGACGCGAAGGAGATAGCGTGTGCCGTCTGGCACCGATAGCGTGTTCCAATCGAACGTCGAATCTCGCAGGGGAGTGGGTGACAGCGTTTGCCACATTGCGCCGCCATCTTTACTGTAGTCAAGGATGGTCTTAAGAGAATCAGCCGTCGTTCCCACTGACCATGTGAGGCGCACTGTTCCGGCAGTTTTTGCGGGAAGCGACGACGTCCATCGAACTGTTACATTATGAGGAGGATTCTGAAACTTTGACCAATGGAGCGGCAATGCGCGAATCATGTGCTCATCTGCATACCACCAATTGTGCTGCGATGTCGAAGAGAAGATCAGGTCATCGAACGTGTTGCGGATCCCATAGCTCTTCAGCAGGCTCTCGAACTGACGATTTGTTGCCAGGTTGCTTGGTGCGACGGCTGCACTATGCAAGAGGAATTGAATCGGGCGCAATCGTGCGAAGTACGGATCGCCCGCTGCGATCATCGCATTGAAGCTGAATAAGCTCAACGTACCGTCGTACGAACCCGCCGAGGCGAAGCGCTCGGGATTTCTCCAGATCAGGTTCACCATGTGGAGCCCGCCAAGCGAAAACCCATCCGCGCCCCGATGCCACCGGGTCGGGAGAGTGCGATATCGCTGGTCGATGTATGGAATCAGTGTGTTGAGAATGAACGAATAGTCCGCCTCTGTAGCTGCTCCGGTCATCGCGGTGAACCCCGGCATTACAAGAATGATGCCTCCCATCTTGTTTTGCGCGATGAGTGTGTCGGTTATGATTTGAATATTCCTGCCGTTGCGGCTTCCATCTTCGGTGCGATCAAGCCACTCGTCCACCGCTCCACGGAACAGATAAACGACCGGATACCGCTCTGTAGACTGGTCATACCCCGGCGGAAGGTAGACGTTGAAATCCCACGTGCCAGCGCCAGGGATGGACAAGGAACGCAGCTCCGTCCGACTTGTCTGCGCGAACGCCAGTGATGATACAAGAAGTGTTACCACCAGAAGTATGATGTGCGCCGATTTCATGCCGTAGGAAATGTAGTCAATCGTTCTGTGAGGAAAAAGGTCTTGTCATATGGCGCTCTGGTGGCGAACTGACAGTCTTTTCGCGTTTCCAACGTATGGAAGATCAGCTATGCTTATCGATGAGACTGTCGCTTGGAAGAAGTACACGGGCGCAAAAATGGCTCCATAATCAGGTCATTTGCAGTATTGATCTCGCCACCTTGTTTCGATTGTTGGTCATTTCGTGGCAATACCCGGTCGATTCTCGGAAGCCGGTTGGAACGTGTTTGATGTTCACATTGTTGGGTATTTGTGAAAGCCTTAAGTGCTGTAAACAATGACAAGCCTCTTTTTCGTTCGCTTCAGTTGTTCCTCCTTACACAGTCGTTGATTTCCTTCCACTGGGGAACTGCTTTTGGGGAAGGCGGCACGGTGTTGCGCTTTGTTCAAGTCTCTTAAGGTTCACATAGTTCCATCTAACTCAACAAGGAGAACTACATGGCTGAAAAGAAAATCATAGCAGTGGTTGGTGCAACTGGTGCGCAAGGGGGCGGTCTCGTCCGCGCCATCCTCAACGATCCCAATGGCGGTTTTCAAGCGCGCGCAATTACCAGAGACATCAATTCTGACAAAGCAAAAGAGCTCGCGAAGTTGGGCGCCGAGGTTGTCGCGGCTGATGTTGACGACCTTGAGAGCCTGAAGCGCGCGTTCAAAGGCGCTTACGGGGCCTATTGTGTCACGTTTTTCTGGGCCCACTTTTCGCCAGAAAAAGAGATAGCACAAGCGACCTCCATGGCCCATGCTGCAAAGGACGCAGGTGTGCAACACGCCATCTGGTCCACCTTCGAAGATACTCGTAAGTGGGTTCCGCTCAACGACGACCGTATGCCGACGCTCCTGGGTAAGTACAAGGTGGCGCACTTCGATGCTAAGAGCGAGGCGAACCATGTGTTTACGGACCTCGGCGTCCCAACGACGTTCCTCCTCACATCATTCTACTGGGAGAACCTCATCTACTTCGGGGCCGGTCCAAAGAAAGGACCTGATGGCAAGCTGGCCATCACTTATCCTATGGGAGATAAGAAGCTCCCGGGAATTTCTTCCGAGGATATCGGCAAGTGTGCTTACGGAATATTCAAGAAGGGGCGTGAGTTCATCGGAAAGACGGTCGGCGTTGCCGGTGAGCACCTGACCGGCGCACAGATGGCAACGGCGCTCACTAAAGCGCTGGGACGTGACGTGAGCTACAATGACGTGCCACCCGATGTGTATCGCAGCTTTGGTTTCCCGGGTGCCGAAGATATGGGCAACATGTTCCAATTCAAACGCGATTTCGAGCAAGTCTATACCGGTGCGCGCAACCTCGAGACCTCACGGTCTTTGAATCCATCGCTACAAACCTTTGAAAAGTGGTTGACCCAAAACAAGAGTCGCATTCCGCTTGAGTAGCATAGCCAATTTGTAACCGCCGCTGAAGTGAATTGCGCGAGCGGGAAATTGCTGTAACCGATGCGTGAAAAAGAAAAAGCAGCCGATGTCGCTGGCTGCTTTTTCTATTAAGTGACTGATCTGAGGATGCGGCTGAGTGTTGTCGCGCTTAGCCCACGAGCGCCTAGCCGCCGAATGCTGACAGCTGATCGCTGAGTTGCCTCATTTGTGCTTATCCGGATATGGCGGAGGCGGAGACAGCTTCACCGGTTTCGCTTTCAATTCATCCAGCAATACCTGAATGGCCTTCTCGAGCTGTTGATCCTCACCGGTGAACTCTTTCGCAGGGTCATTGTCGACAACAATATCCGGATCAACCCCATGTCCCTCCATGATCCATTCCTTCCCCCCAACGTCATAGCGGGAGAATTCGGGTTTGTTGAGGAATCCTCCGTCCAGCAGAGGAAGCGTGCCCCGGATGCCAACCACCCCTCCCCATGATCGTTTCCCGATGACCGGTCCAAGCTTGTAATGTTTGAACCGATAGCCGACGATGTCGCCGTCGGATGCAGAGAATTCATCGATGAGTAAAACCTTCGGACCCAGCATCGTTCCGCCAGGATCAATCGAGGGGCTAGTGTTGCGCGCGATATCGATCATCGCAATCTCGCGGTGTAGACGCTCGACGATCATGGGCGACACGTTGCCACCTCCGTTTCCCCGGCAATCAACAACCAGCGCCTCCTTCCGCAACTGGGGATAGTAGTATTTGACAAATTCATTCAAACCGGGCACTCCCATGTCGGGTATATGGACGTATCCAATTCTCCCATTTGAAGCCTTCGCAACCTTCTCGATATTGGCCTGAACCCAATCATAGTAATAGAGCGGCTGTTCGTTACCGGTAGGAATCACAACCGTTTCGTGCGCTCCGGCTTCTTTCGGCGCACTGTTGACCTTCAGCTTCACCTGTTTTCCCACCGTGTTGATGAGCCCTTCATAGAGATCGTTCATGTTGTTCGTCGGTTTCCCATCTACGGCGATGATGTAATCCCCCTCCTTTACATTCACCCCCATCTCGGTCAACGGAGAACGAACAGCGGGATCCCAATTTTGGCCTTCAAGAATTTTTGTGATCTGGAAGTATTTCGTTGCCGGATCGCGGTCGATCTTCGCCCCCAAAAGGCCAAGCTGGACACGATCAGGACGGGGCATATCCCCTCCGCCGACATACGTATGACCGGCACTCAACTCGCCGATCATTTCTCCGATGATATATGTAAGATCGGCCCGGTGTGAGACGTATGGGACAAGCACTTCGTACCTCTTCTTGATGGCCGGCCAATCGACACCGTGCATGTTCGGAGCGTAGAAAAAGTCGCGCATCTGCCGCCAGCACTCGTTGAAGATCTGGGACCATTCGGCATGGCGATCCAGGGTGACCTTCATGTCGCTGACATTGAGCTTCTCTTTGACGTCGATTTTTGCCGATGGGAGCTCGATAATCGCATACGAACCTTCCTGACTGACGAGCATCTTCTTACTGTCAGCGGAAATCTCATACCCATTGACATCTCCTAATTCAGTCTCCTTCAGTTTATCGAAATCGTACATCAGCAGCTTTGCTTTTTCGTCTTTGCTTCCGCGCCGTATGTAGTACAACTTATCTCCAACTGACTGAAGATTCCGATAGCTGGATGCTATAATCGGCAACACTGCAATGCGGTTCTGCAACCCTTCTGCATCAACCTTGACGATGACATCCTTCTTCTCTTCTTTCTTCTGAGGAGCCTTCTCAGGTTCCTTTGCAGGCTTCTCCTCTTTGATCTTCACCTCGTCGCTCTTTGGTTCAAACGGGGAGCGCGTTTCTTTCGCGAGCGTGACAAGATAGATTTTCGCCATATCAAAGTACGCGAAGTTAAATTCCGTTTGACCATACGAGGGGCTGAAGGAACGGTTGGAAACGAAGAACAAGTACTTGCCATCGGAGCTGAATGAAGGTGCGTACGACGAGAACCAGCCGTCTGTGACTGCCGTCGCTTTTGAGCTCTCCACCGAATAGAGATACACCTTGGTCATCGATTCTTCTTCAGGCTTCGCGTATCCGATCCAGCGGCTATCGGGAGACCAGGCGTAGTCGGAGAATTCAAACGCCGTAGCCTGGGCAACCAGCGTGACCTTCTTCGACTCAACCTCCACGAACTGCAGGCGAAGCTTCTTGTCAGCCCACAGAAGTTTCTTGCTGTCGGGAGACCACAAGATCTCATATTTGTACACATCACCGTTCGAAGTCAATTGGGTTGCCACACCGTTGCCGTTTTGAGGCATAACATAGATCTCGTCTTCACCGGAAGCATCAGAGATGTATGCAATCCACTTTCCATCGGGAGACCACTTCGAGTTCCGTTCGTGGATCCCTGGCGTCTTTGTGAGATTCCTTGTGTTTCCATATTTGGCTGGTAGAGTGAAGATGTCACCGCGGGCCCCAAAAAGAGCTCGGTTGCCATCGGGACAGATTTCGTAATTTGTCACAGTCTTGCTGACATCAATCAGCCCGCCGCGTCCGCCGTTGAGATCTTCTTCTATGAAGACAGGAACCTTCTCAGTCTTGCCGGTGGAGAAATCAAACCGGTAGATGAATCCGCCGTTCTCAAACACGATCGCATTGTCACCCAGCGAAGGGAACTTCACATCATATTCCTTGAAGTCTGTTATTTCGCGGGTCGCTTTCGTCATGACGTCGTATGCGTAGAGATTGAGCTTCTTGAGTTCGTCGCGGTCGGAGACAAAGTAGATCGTGTTTCCGCTCCACATCGGAAAAATGTCTTGCGATGGATCGTTTGTAATGTTGATGGTTTGTTTCGTGTCGAAGTCGTAGATCCAGACGTCATCTGCCTGACCACCGCGGTATCGTTTCCACGTACGGAACTCGCGAAAAACCCGGTTATACGCCAGTTTCTTGCCGTCGGGAGAGTATGAGCAAAAGCCACCACGCGGTAACGGCAGTTGTTCTATTGGACCACCCGCCACGGAGACGAGGTAGAGTTGGCCTTTGAAATCGTTCCAATCGCTTCGTCTTGACCGGAAAACAATGTGCTCGTTGTCTTTCCATCCCATGACGATATTGTTCGGTCCCATTCGATCGGAAACGTCATCCCGGCCGAGCGTCGCTGTGTATGTCAGTCGTTTGGGAACGCCCCCTTCAGAAGGCATGAGATAGACTTCCGTGTTGCCGTCGTATTGGGCAGTGAAAGCAATCTGTTTCCCATCCGGAGAAAAGTGTGCGAACATTTCAAAGCCGACATCGTTCGTGAGCTTTCTCGCGACGCCGCCGGCCGCAGCGACGGCGTAGAGATCACCGGCGTAGGTGAACACGATCTGGTTTCCGTGAACAGCCGGAAAACGCAGCAGGCGTGCCTCCTGCTGGCAGAATGCGACTGTGGCAAGAAGGACGAGCAAAAGCGTAAGGATGAGGAAGAATCGGGTTTTCATAAATCCCTCGTGGAAGATGGGTTTGTGGAATATGATGGCTGGCGCGACTTGAAAATAGTCAGAGTGCGGTTGGAATGCAAGCAGGTCGCTCTGTCAAGAGCCGAACGTGCCTGCGAGGAATACAACTGCCTGAAGAACAACCGGTACGGTGATCGAAACAACGAGCCGTCAGCAACGCAATGGTCTTCGCTGGCTTTGTTTCGTCGGCGGCGTTTGCCCTTGTCGTCACGTTTGAAGAACCCACAATCCGGGCCATCGCCCTCCTGACAACTTTTCGTATCCCCGCTTCTCTGATGATCAAAATAACCTTCTGGCAGCGCTTTCACCTCTCAGCTCGTGCGGACTACAACTGCTGCTCGGAGTTCATATTACTTTCCTCGTAATTGGAGGCCATAATAGCGCTGAAGGTACACACATCGAGTCGAACCACTCTGTTGCATCCTTTCTAGAAGTACAGACGAAAACTTAGGTTCTTGCCACGAAGGCCCGAAGGCAATGAGGAAAAAACTTCAATTCTTTTACTTCTGTTGATGCTTTGTGTCGTCGCGTCTTGGTGGCAAGACTCTTCGACCACATCTCTAGAACTTATCTCAAAAAACCTTTAGGAAGATACGAGGATCTCACGCCGAGACGCACCGTCGAGAACAATGATGTTTCTTTGTCTGCTTTGCTTTGCGTCATCATCTTTGTGATGGCTTCAGACTACATCTTGGATCGTTTCTCGGGGGGCGGGTCACTTCAGAGCGACTGTTGTGCTTCCTTGAGTTGTCGTACCCAGGCACCAACATCTTTTCTTAAATCTTCCTGAGCAATTCTTTGTATCAGAGCACTCCCAACAATCACTCCATCGGCAAACCGGGAGATCCGTTGTGCATCATCAGGGGTGGTGATGCCGAAACCTACGAGCACTGGATTATGTTTTGCATTCCACTTCACGCGTTTCACGTATGATTCAATATCACCAATGGTCGAACGGCCTGTAACTCCAGTTATCGATACGCAATACAGAAATCCTGATGAAACTGAATCGATACTTCGAATTCGTTCGTCTGATGTAGCAGGACTGACAAGAAGAATATCAGCAAGATGATGTTGTCGAGCGAGCGCCAAGAACCGATCCGCTTCTTCCAGCGGAACCTCCGGAAGAATAATGCCGTCAACACCGGCGTTTGCTGCATCGGCAAAGAATCGTCTCTCGCCATAATGGAGAATAGGATTTACGTACCCCATCAACACCAGCGGAATGTCGGAGTGTTTGCGGATTTCTCTCACCTGCTCTAAAATGAGTTTGAGTGTTATTCCATTTGATATTGCCCGCTGTGAGCTTGCCTGAATAACCGGTCCATCGGCAAGCGGATCGGAGAAAGGCATTCCGAGTTCTATGACATTGGCTCCGGCGCGAGCAAGTTCCAGCACCTGAGGTACTGTAGATTCAATTTCCGGGAAACCGGCTGTGATAAATAGAACAAGAGCTTTTTGGTTTCGCTCGCTCAGTTGTACCAGTTTCGACGTAAGACGGTTCGTGTCAAGTTTCCTTCTCATCGTTGTACGCTTTTCCCTTCTGAATATTGCGACACATAGGTCATCATATCCTTGTCACCTCTGCCGGAAAGGTTCACGACAACGATATCTCTCTTCGACGTTGTCGGCATGAGTTTCTCCAGATGTGCAAATGCATGCCCAGATTCAAGTGCTGGAATAATTCCCTCCAACCTTGCCAGCAAACTCGCTGCTTCAAGGGCTTGTTTGTCAGTAATGGATACGTACTGAACCCTGCCGAGATCTTTGAGCGCACTGTGCTCCGGGCCAACGCCGGGATAATCAAGTCCGGCTGAGATCGAATGTGCCAGCTGCACTTGTCCATTTTCGTCTTGCAGCAAATAACTGAGTGACCCGTGCAGCACACCGGGAGTTCCTTTCGAAAGTGTCGCGGCATGTTTGTGCGTATTCAATCCGCAGCCGGCGGCTTCTACTCCTATCATTTCAACCTCATCACGAATGAACGGATAGAATATTCCCATCGCATTACTGCCACCACCGACACAGGCAAGGAGAATGGAGGGAAGCTTGCCTTCGTGTGCTTGAATTTGTTTTCGCGTCTCTTCGCCGATCACCGATTGGAAATCCCGTACCATCATCGGATAGGGATGTGGACCAACGACAGAGCCGATGATATAGAACGTATCGTGAACATTGGCCACCCAATCACGAATTGCTTCACTTGTTGCATCTTTCAATGTACGACTGCCGGAGCTAACCGGAACAACTTCTGCCCCCAGCATTTTCATCCGATGCACATTCAATTCCTGACGACAGATATCTTCTTCTCCCATATACACCATGCACTGCAATCCCATTTTCGCCGCGACTGTTGCCGTTGCAACACCGTGTTGTCCAGCGCCCGTTTCCGCGATGACGCGTTGCTTTCCAGATCGTTTTGCGAGAAGAATCTGTCCAAGGGTGTTGTTGATCTTATGCGCACCGGTATGGCAGAGATCTTCGCGCTTCATATATATTTTGCCGCGGCCGTAGTGCTTAGTTAACCTGTCGGCAAATGTCAACGGTGTTGGACGGCCGGCATACGTGCGGAGCATCGTGACAAGCTCCTTCTTAAATATTGTATCGTGTTTAGCTTCACGGTACAATTCTTCAAGATCGAATAGTGCCTGTATCAATGTTTCAGGCACAAATCGGCCGCCGTATTCTCCAAAGTACCCACGTTTATCAGGAAAAGCATAATGTCGAAACGATTTCCTAGCAGAGTTCACTGCCTCATCCTTTCATTGCCTTTGTTCAATTCATCGCGTCCGAATTGTCGTGAAGGTCCGCTCACGTTCACCAGCGCCCAGTTCTGTTGCGCTGAGCGCATCATCGATATTGGGCATACCGCGAATCATACCTTCATCACATTCGCCCTTTTAGTGGATGTAAGAGCGCCTGCAATGCCTTACCCGGACTGGCGGCTCGCATCAGACTTTCGCCAACAAGAACCGCATGAATTCCATACGCTGCCAGGCGATCAATATCGTCTCGATTCGTGATCCCGCTCTCGCTAACAATAGTGATGCCTTGCGGAATGTGTGAAGCAACACGAACGGTCGTCATGACATCGACTGTGAAACTGACTAAGTCCCGATTATTGATACCAATCATCTTCACTTGCTTGAGGTCGAGCATGTTTAACTCTTGCTCATTGTGCACTTCCACAAGACAATCGAGTCCAAGTTCACTTGCTTCCGCATAGAGATCTTTCAACCGATTCGGTTCCAAAGCCGCTGCGATAAGCAGCACAGCGTCAGCGCCGAATGCTTTTGATTCCACAAGCTGATAAGAGTCAATGATGAAATCTTTTCGCAGTATGGGGACCGGAACAGAAGAACGAATCTCCGTGATAAATCTTATGTCCCCCTGAAAATATGTTTTGTCCGTTAGCACCGAGAGAGCGCTGGCTCCACCCGCAACATATTCCTCTGCAATTGCCAGCGCATTGAAATCTTGCAGAATAATTCCTTTTGATGGCGAAGCCTTTTTCATCTCAGCAATAACGGCTACATCGCTGCCCCGCAACGCATTCTGCAAAGAAAGAGGCTGCCGCGTGAAATGCGGCATTTCTTTCAACCATTCAAGAGATGTTATCTTCTTGGCAAGAGCCACCTCTTGCTGTGTGTTGTCAAGTATGGTATTGAGTATACTCACGGCTGGTTTGTCAATTCTATCAATTGCTGCAATTTCTCCAGAGCCTTTCCGGAATTGATCGACTCCTCGGCTTTCTGTTTTCCGTCGATGATAGTTTTGGCTTTACCTCCAACATAGATACCAAGGGCTGCATTTGCTATTACAACATCGCGCGCAGGACATCTCTTTCCTCGGAGTATTTCAATCGTAATCGCCGCGTTTGTTTCTTTGTCGCCACCACGGAAACTCTCCGGCGAGTGATGCGGAAGTTCGAAATCGTTCGGCTGTAACCGGTATTCCCTGAGCGGCGCATTTCCGTGCACCTCATGCACAACCGTACCGCCGGAAAGCGTGACTTCATCCAGACCATCGTCGCTGTGAACAACACTTGCCATGTTTGCATTAAGTTTCTGCAGAGCACTCGCGAGAAGCGGAGCAACTTGCGCTTCATAGACTCCCACAAGCTGGCGTTTTACGTCTGCTGGATTCGTCAATGGACCTATCAAATTAAAAATACTGCGCACACCCAGTTCCATCCGCGCTTTGGCAGCGTGCTTCATTGCTGGATGATACAACGGGGCAAACATAAAGCCGATGCCGATGCGATTGATGCATCTCTGCACTACTTCTGCTGAGCATTGCACATTCACACCAAGTGTTGTGAGCACATCCGCGCTTCCGCTTTGACTGGAGACAGAACGATTGCCATGTTTTGCAACCGTCACTCCTGCTCCTGCGACGACGAGCGCTGCGGTAGTCGAAATGTTAAACGTGCCCAATCCATCACCGCCTGTGCCGCACATGTCTATAGCGTTCGGATCTTCAATGTGCAGATGCACTGCATGTTCGCGCATGGTGCGAGCAAACCCGACAAGTTCATCGACGGTTTCTCCTTTTGCGCGCAGAGCAATGAGTATCCCCGCAATTTGCACATCCGTGGCTTGTCCTGTCATGATTGTGTCCAGTGCGTGCGATGCCTCATCGACGGTGAGATGTTCTCCCGCCAAACATTTTTCTATGTGAGCTTTCACAGGATGTTATAAACCTCCAGCCAGTTGCGAAGAATGTGTTCGCCATTAGGTGTCAGGATGGATTCGGGATGAAATTGAATTCCTTCGATGGGGTATGTCCGATGTGTCACACCCATAATGATGTTGTCACTTGTGTGGGCAGATATTATGACTTCCTGGGGAAAGTGTTCTGGTGAGATCACGAGCGAATGATAACGGCCAACAGTCAGCGGATTCGCTATCATCCGAAATATCGTCTCGCCGGAATGTGTCACCTCTGACGTCCGTCCATGCATCAATGTTGGTGCATGGACGATTGTTGCACCAAATGCATATCCGATTGCCTGATGGCCGAGGCAGACGCCGAGAATCGGAATCGTCGGACCGAGTTGCCGAACGACTTCCACGGTCACGCCCGCCTCTTCCGGTCTGCCGGGACCAGGTGAAAGAATAATTCCGCGCGGTGCAAGCTTCGCAATGTCATCGATTGGCATATCCTTGTTTCTGATAACGCGAATATTGGGTGACATCTTGCCGACAAGCTGCACAAGGTTGTATGTAAACGAATCGTAATTGTCAATTACCAATATCATCGCTGTTTTCCCGAATGTCCGTTCCCATCATGAACCTTCATCAATCCATTTGAAGCAGCGCCCAGCGCATCGAGCAGAGCATGCGCTTTGTCTTCAGTTTCTTTGTACTCCAATTCCGGAACTGAATCCGCAACGATTCCTGCACCTGCCTGAATGGTGAGCATCCCACCAGCGGCGACTATGGTACGGATGGCAATGCAGGTATCCAATGCACCGTTGAAGCCGAGATACCCGACAGCGCCGGCATAGATTCCGCGCCGTACCGGTTCTAATTCGTGAATAATTTCCATCGCCCGTATCTTCGGTGCACCGGACACGGTGCCGGCGGGAAAACATGCCCGTAGTGCGTCTAAGCTCGATGCATTTTCTCTGAGTTTGCCCTGCACCTCAGAGACAAGATGCATCACGTGCGAAAACCGTCTCAGTCGTTTGAACACTGAAACCTGAACCGTTCCAAATTCGCTCACCCGGCCGACGTCATTGCGTCCTAAGTCAACCAGCATCACATGTTCTGCAGATTCCTTTTCATCGTTCAGCAGTTCTTTTTCCAATCGCATGTCATCTTCCCGAGTCTTGCCTCGTTTGCGCGTTCCTGCAATCGGCATCACCGACACAATCCCCTCCTGTACTCGCACCAGCACTTCCGGCGAAGAGCCGATAAGCTTCACTGATCCGAAATCAAGGTAAAACAGATACGGAGAGGGATTGATAATGCGAAGAGCGCGATAAACAGGGAACGGATCGCCGGAAAAGGGAACCTGCGCGCGCCGGGAAAGAACGACCTGGAAGATATCGCCTTCATGAATATATTCTTTTGCCCGCCGGACCGATGAACAAAAGGCTTCGCGGTCTGTTCCGTTCTGAATTGAGGTGGGATCACACTCAAACGTGTTTTCGATCGCCGGCGATTTTCGGAGCTGTGCGAGAATGGAATCTGACTTTCTTTTGCCTTCCTGATACTGCTCACCCGGAGAACGATCTTTCTCTATGATGCAGTTGTAGATGACGGTCAACAGTTGATGCCGGTGATCGAATTGCACGACGGCATGAAACAATCCGAACGTTGCATCCGGGAAGTCTTCTTTGGTTGACGGGTGGAGGGGGACATTTTCCATTTCCTGCACCCGGTCGTAACCGTAGTATCCGAGAAACCCTCCAGCAAATCCCTGCTGGCCGCGAATCGCGACATTCTGGTACTGCTGGGAGTATTCCTCCAACACATCAATGACTGTTCCGCGACGCTGTTCCTTCTTGGTTCCGGATTCGATTTCGATCACATTGCCTGTTGCTTTGATCAGAAACAGCGGGTCGGTACCGACAAATGAGAATCGCCCGATGTTTTCATCGGGTTCAACGCTCTCGAGGAGAAACGAAGGAGATGCGGTAGAACGAAGAGTCAGGTAAATCGAGACCGGCGTGTGGAGATCGGCAAGCATCGTTTCCACAAGCGGGATGACCGTGTGTGTGTTTGCAAGCTGTTCAAATTCCTGTTGCGTGATCATTGATTGATGTCCATATAATAAAAAACCCTTCCAGGGTGATCCGGGAAGGGTTAAGAATACAATTTTCGTATGCTTATCGGTTAACCATCCGTTTTCATACCTGTTCGTTTGGATACAACAATACGCCACCACCAATGGTTAATTGAAGAAGCGATATGTTGAACGGATTGTGACATACTTTACGTAAAGAATATATGTTATCGGGCAGAGAAAGTCAAGTCATACGCCCAGTTACTATTATCCAAATTTGAACAACTGACTGTGCTCCACAGCTTTGATAGCATCCGCGGCTGAGCTGGTTAACCCCCCAGTCTAGTCTGAACCTTCGCCTCTCGGGGACAAGTTTTTTATCGAAACCGATTCGTTGTTTTCGCTGGATTTCATTTTTGCAGGCGATGATGTTCTTGTTTCTGCGCCTAACAAGATCGCTTCATCTGAAACAAATACCGCAATAGTTCGTTCAGCGGAAAAGCAACAGCATCCATCTTACACGAATTGTGATTTGAATCCGTCGAGATCTTCCTGTTCGAAACATTAGCGGGTCCTGCTCGGGTACTTCCCATCACGCACGATGAGATCCGGAGCCAAACATCGAGCCCGCACAACTCAGCGACTAGGATGGCAAACGTCATTGTGCACGCTTCTTGAACAACCTGATACTAATTCACTCCCTGTCGTTCTATCCGGACATTGACATTGTTGCGAAAGTCCTGTACTATTTTACAATATGGCCACCCTACTAGCCGAATTCCACGCGGACTCTTGCATCCAAAGACCAGATTGACGCTATACACCAATCTTCCAACTGTGCGACGAAATCAGCTTGCCATCATCGATTGCGAAGGAAGTATTGTCAGCTCAATGAATTGGAGCAGAACAATGGACAGAAGGTAGATGGGACAGGCATTCCGACAACATTGACGTAATAGTAGATATTGAAGACGGAATGTCCAAATGGAAATAATCTCTGGTCAAGATCAATATGCCTACGTCGGTCGTAACTGGGGGAGCGGGATTCTTAGGCTCTCATCTTTGTGACCTTCTGATACAAGAAGGGCAGTCTGTCATATGTATTGACAGCCTGCTGACCGGGTCCATTGATAACATATCGCACCTGATGGGGCTTGGCGGATTCCGTTTCATGCACTACGATGTCACCGATTATGTCTTCATAAAAGAAGATGTTGACTTTGTGTATCACTTCGCCTCTCCGGCCAGTCCGGCAGATTACCTCCGTCTTCCTATCGAGACTCTGAGAGCCGGCTCTTTCGGTACACATCGGATGTTAGAGCTAGCCACAACAAAAAAAGCTAGATTTCTACTGGCTTCATCATCGGAAATTTACGGTGATCCGTTGATGCATCCGCAATCAGAAACTTACTGGGGCAATGTGAACCCAAGTGGGCCTCGTGGTGTGTATGATGAAGCAAAGCGATACGCTGAAGCCGTTACGATGGCTTATCATCGGTACTGTGGATTGGATACTCGTATAGCTCGTATCTTCAACACATATGGCGAACGGATGCGTGTGGAAGATGGAAGGGCCGTTCCTACCTTTGTGTCGCAGGCTCTTCGAGGCAATGATATTACTGTCTTTGGTGATGGCACTCAGACCAGAAGTGTCTGCTATGTGTCTGACACTATCGATGGAATATCTCTCTTGATGAGGTGCAACTACAACTGTCCGATGAATATTGGTAATCCAGAAGAGATTACAGTAAGACAGCTAGCGGAGGAGATCGCTGGTCTTACAAATAGTAGGAGTAAAATAGTCTACAGAGAATTGCCAGAGGATGACCCCAAAGTACGGCAGCCAGATATCAGCCTAGCAAGGAGAGTTTTGAATTGGGAGCCCCGGGTAGGTCGTGATGATGGATTGAAAAGAACGATTCAATACTTTAGATCAAAGAGCAAGTGAGCATCTTGTGGACGAAATATGGAGAGAAAGAATTGAGATGACACCAGACAGATGAGCTCTTCACTCGGTCTCACCTTGCCAATCCAGATCACAATTGACTGACTCCACATTGGTAACATGACAGCGGGCTGTTTACTCTTGGGCCGATTTCAAACGACAAATGGTCAGAACATGCTGCGAAGATAGCGTAGTACCTTATGCAAGGTAATCTTTTTCCTCGATGATTGAACAGAACCCAATTCCTGCAGAATCTCATTCATGGTCGAGAAGACCGAAGCCCTTCCACTTTGAGCAAACCTAAGGCCTGCGTAGAAACATCTGCACTCGAAGAAGGGACAAGGCTTTGCGACCTCGTCGTAATTGAATTTCCCTTCAAACAAGTTGCCATGTCGTTTGAAAGACATTGGACAACGGGTGAGATTGCCTTCATAATCCATACGGAAGAAGTTCTTACCTGCCAAACAGGGATTCCCAAAGTAACTCACCTTCCCTTCCAATAACCTGTGTTCTCGAGAGTCTATTGCGTACCTCCTGATTAAACACTTCTCTGCCTCAGTATAAGACCTTGGGTACTCTCGATTCTCGTAGTCCCCCACAAAAACCTTTACACCAACCGTCATTGCTCCTTGAGATAGCAAAAATTCGAGGTCCTTCGATATTCTTTGAAACAGCAGCGGGTACGAAATGTATTCGACGCGAATTCTGAAGCCCTTGTCTTGAAGGTATCTCACATTACGCATGAACGCGCGCAAGCCATTGTCTCTTTTCTCCCTTTCCATGATGTGGAGGCTCGCATTAATATTCTCCACCTTCTCTGGTGAGATTCTATCTGCAAAGGTTGTGACCGCAGCGCTCGTGAGATTTGTATTGATTGAAAGGGAATGATGCTGAGTCAGGGCTTCACACAATTCTATGAATCTTGGATAGAAAAATGGTTCCCCTCCTGACAGATGGATTTCCCATCTCCTGCCGGTTTTGTCAAAGCACTTCGCAATATGCGTAGGACTGAATTTTCCCACCGCGGCGTTCTCAATTGCAGCGTCGAGCCGCCCTACCGTGCAGTATTCGCAGTGAAAGTCGCAGCGAGTGTTCAATGCCCAGTCGACCAAGAACTCCTTCTTATGGGTACGAATTAGATTGTCCATTGCAGGATTGTGACTTTCTTGCGACTCGGTTTCTTGAGAGCACGCGATTGGTGCCCGCAGCATACCCCAACGGGAAATATCTCTCGACTGTGCCGTCATACGTCAGATTTCTTACGTAATGTCATAGGTTGGCTGAGCTCAGGCTCAATAGTGCTTCATGGATGCTTTGCGTTCGTCCGTCCGCTGATGAGCTTTCTGTACACTGCCTCAAATTGGTCCGCCACTGTATCCCAGCCAAAATACGAGGAGGCATGATTGCGCGCACTCTCCCCAAGATGCCTGCGTAGTTGTGAATCACCCCGTAATCTGAGGACACTATCGGCAAAATCCTTCGGTGAGTCAGCTATCAGGAGGTGTCTTCCGTCCTCTGCCCGGAGACCTTCAGCACCTACCGTTGTTGACACAACAGCTCTTTCCATTGCGAACATCTCCAGGATCTTCAGACGAACGCCGCTTCCCATACGAAGAGGTACGACACAGACTTCTGATCGCGCCAGAACTTCCCTGACATCAGGTACGAATCCGAGAATCTCGACGTTCGGATCACTAAGCGAGCGGATACTTGTAGGCATTGCAGTACCAACCACTCTGATGCGGACATTTTTATGGCTCCTCACGATGAGAGGAACGATGTCGTGATAGAACCACCAAAAGCTATCGATGTTCGGAGCGTGGTTCATCGCGCCAATCCAGAGCACAGAATGTGGATCTTCCTGGACATTTCGGGGGGCATATTCATCTAGGTCCACACCAGCTGAGGCTACCACGGTGCGCGCATTTGGTGCTACACTTAAAACATGTTGCTGTTCACACTCAGACACTGTTAGATTGCAGGCAACGCTCGAAAAGGCCATCTTTTCATAGGCACGTACTCGCCCTCTATCGAAAGACAGCCATATTTTCATGAGTGGATTCCGAGTATGTTGCATTCGCCGACTCATACCGAGCGACAATACATCATGAACTCGCATGACTATTGGAACATCGAAGTCAGATCCCAAAGCCAGGCCATAGTAAGCCGCATGGATCCCTTCAAGCTGGATAATGTCAAAAGGCTCGGAGTGCAAGCGTCGCCGACAACGCTCAAGGAGCTTCTTATCATGAAAACGATTCACCTGGTAGGGTATGTGCGACGCCATTGATGCTAGTGCGCCGACAACAGATGGTGCCCTTGGTCGAACAACGGCATCGACAGTGAATGATTTTTCCAGTTCTGGTACAAATGGCAGCTCGTCCTCCTCAAGAAGACAAGACACATGGATACGATGGCCGCGTCCGGCGATCTCGCGGAGCAAACAATAGATCCCTTTTTTCCCTCCTGTGATCGGCGGAAACGGGAGCTGAGGACTGATGACCAGTATGTTCACTCTATATCCGTTTGGTCGGAAGCATCCGGGGCTATCGTTAGAAACCGGCTTGGTGACAAAACTCCTTCAAACACGTGGCAACATATGCCACCTGGTCTTGAGTCATTCCAGGGAAACAAGGCAAAGAAAGTGTCTCACGCGCAAGTTGTTCCGCCACAGGGAAATCCCCCTTGCTGTACTGAAGATACGAGAACCCTGGATGAAGGTGCATGGCGACCGGATAGTGAAGCGTTGTGGACACTCCGTGCCGCATTAGATGCTCCGCAGCCTTGTCCCTTTCGAGAAGCCGTATTTGATAGATATGATACACGTGCGTGACACCGTCCATCTCAAAGGGTGTCTGTATCGGCAATCCGGACAAGAGGGAATTGTAAGAGCGCGCGATCGTTCTTCTCTGCTCATTCCATTCGTCGAGATACGTCAGCTTCGTCGACAAGACTGCAGCACTGAGGCCATCCATCCGGGCGTTGAGTCCTACGCACGTGTGCTCAAACTTCTTCGTCGAACCGTGATCACGATATCGGCGGCACCAGACAGCAAGTTCATCATCATTCGTCGTAATCATGCCGGCCTCACCGAGACATCCGAGGTTTTTGCTCGGATAAAAGCTGAACGCCGCGATATCTTCAATTCCCCCAACTTTCGCATTTCCATATCTCGCTCCGTGAGCATGTGCACAATCACCCAGCACCTTGAGATGGAATTCAGACGCGATGTTCCGTATTTCGCGCATCTCCGCGGGCTGGCCGTACAGATGTACCGGAATGATGAGTTTTGTCCGAGGTGTTATGTGCTCCCGGATTTTTCGCGTGTTAATGTTCAACGTCTTCTCATCGATATCCACAAAAACTGGACGGGCTCCCAGGAACGCCACCACCTCCGCCGTCGCAAAAAACGTCATGGCGGGAACGATCACTTCATCCCCAGGTCCTACCTGCAGCGCTTTCAAAGCGACGAGCAGAGATGTTGTTCCGCTGCTCGTCCCAATCGCATGTTTCACTCCAATGTACTCTGCAAACCGCTGCTCAAAAAGGTCCACTTCCGGACCCAGAATGAATGAGGAATTACGTATGACTCGTCGTATTGCTTCTTCAATTTCAGTCTCCAAGGATTTGTGCTGCAAAGACAGATCACAAAATGGAATTTTCATCGTGCTCCCCGTGCAAGAATGTCTGCTCGCTTTTGTTTTTGAGTGTATCGATACCAGAGTCTTTCCAGGTGACCTCGTCCAACACGGTCTCCTTTTTTCATAGCCAGAAGGAAGCGCGGAAGACCAACGAGGAGAAGAAAAGATGGGATACGTAAGAACCGATCTGCTTGAATAAACACTAGGAATGTCACTAGAAAGCGGGGCAGGAAAGGAAGGAATGCGAGCATGAAATGTACCCCCAGCCAACGGCGTTCATAATACTCCTGCTCCCCATAGAAAAGGTATGAATGCTTTCCAAACCCTTTCCCCTGCCGGATGTCAGCCGCCGTCTTCTCCGAGAGATACCCGTTTTTCTTCGCTTTCTCAAACCACGGCGTCCCCGGTAGTGGCGTCAACCAGTACACTTTGATTGCATCCGGGCGGTTTTGGTTGTAGAAAAGTATTCCTTTTCGTGCATCCTCCGTCGTCTCCTCAGGCACATTCACCATATGATCCACCTCCACATCGATCTCGCACCGTCTTGCAGCGGCAATCGCATGAGCAGCCTGCGAGTTCTCTTCATGCCGCCCGAGAAGTGCCTTCAACTGCGGAGTGAGCGATTGCACCCCCAGTCGTATCTTGAAACAATGTGCCGCCCGAAGCATCACTGCGATCTCATCATTCAGGAATTGCGGGTGACTGATGGCATGAAATGGGATAGCAATCTTTTCCTTGTACTCGCCTAGGAACGTCCTCAACCATTCCAGATCCAACGTGAAGATATCGTCCAGGAAGTAGATCGTAGAAGGTTGATACTGCTTCTTTGCCCAGAGGAGCTCCTTGATAACATTCTCTATGCTGCGCCGTCGAATTGCTGGCTTGCCTGGAATCGGCACATGCGCACAAAACGAACAGTGGAATGGACATCCTCGCGACGTGATGATCTTGTAGTCTTTTGCTTCAAAAGGAGCCTTCTCATAGAACAGTGGTTTTGCAGGAAACGGTAACCGGTCAATCTCGGAAAATCGCGGCAGGCCTCCGTTGAGATGATCTTCCGTATACAGCCACTCCGGGGATGATCCTGACCCATTCGCGATGAACTCAACCGCCTCGACGAAGACTTCTTCAGCTTCGTTTCGAATGAGCCCATCGAAAGCGTTTGTCTGAATCGATAAGACAGGTTCCGCGGTAGCATGAGGCCCTCCGGCAAGAGTTTTTATTCCCTTCTTGCGGAGCTCTGACGCCACCCTGCAATAGTCAAATGCCGTGAAGCTATTCAGCGAGAAAGCGGCGACATCCGGATAGATTCTCATCACTTGCGCGACGGCCTTTTCGATCGACTTTGTACCGGCCATAGTGTGACCTCGAATGTAGTCCCCAAAATCGACTGGTACCAGGGTAACCGAGTGCCCCCCCGCCATCGCCACTGAGGCAAGGTATCCGAGGCCAAGGTGTTCATATCCGTCGTATGCAAAGGCGATGTGCATTTGGACCTAAGCTAAATAGGAGAAAAGCCACTCATGATATAGCGCACGTCATATTTCATTTTTGACCACAACGTCAGCGCATAGAGGTATTTGCGGCGACGTTGACGTAGGTGCTCTGGGACCTGATCGGTCATTGTGGAGGCGACTGTCCCCGGACGCGGGTCGAATGCATGGACTTGCACGTTGTGAAAGTAAATCTTGCGGAGAAAGCGCACGGTCTCCTCGAAATCTTCCTGTGACTCTCCCGGGAAGCCAGTGATGATCTGAGTCTGGAGAACAGTAAGTGGAGATACTTTTTTGATGCTATTGACTAACGTCTCGAATTCCTTGAGCAAATATCCCCTCTTCATGCCCCGGAGAACATGATCGCTTCCCCCATTCAGGGAAAGGTGGACGAAATGGATTCGTTGAGTTGCGAATACGGGTTCCAGTTTATCCCAAATGTCGATCATCCATCGGGGATTCGCATAGAACAAGAGCAGGTACTGTCTGGTAGCCACCTTCAGAACTTCAGACAACAGCACGGACAAATCCACACCTCTCTCCCTGCCATAGGCAGCAAGGTCAGTGCCGCTCAGGAGTATTTCTCTCACGTTCAAGTCGACTCCTTTTTGCACTTCACGCAATACTTCGTCGAGTGGTTTACTCCTCAGCGTTCCGCGCGAAAACCGTATCGCACAATAGGTGCAGTTTCCCAGGCACCCTTGGGAGACCTGAATGACGAACGTGTCAGGCGAATGGTCGTACATTAGAAGCCGATCGAAGTGCCTCGCTGCAGCGTACGGGAGAACCCTGCGACAAACGTTCAGCGAAGAGTTGAGATACCTGCGAAACGGTTTCACGTAGGTCAACACTGGTGCGGGAATTGAATTGGGTGATGACTCTTCCCAGCTGATCTTCTGTCGGGATACGACCTCTTCAATCCTCCCGAGTTCCGATCCGGCAATGACAGTTGCTCTCGCGTCCAGCTCCCGGATCCGCCGAGGGGCAATCTTGGGCAGACACCCTGAGAGGATAATTGTGGCATCTTTCTTGGCCATCAGCGAGATTGATCGGTACGTTTCGACCGACTCATTTTCTTTTAAGCTGCTGTACGCACACGAATTGATGACGATGATGTCCGCATGCTCCATCCACTTCGTGTAGACGTAACCATTGCTCTCGAGGTACTTGTAGACGTGTGCACCGTCAAGCTGATTTTGCGGACATCCTCCGGAGTTCGCGTATATCGTAAATGTGCCATGCCGCTCACTCACAGTACATTCCTCCTTTGAAGCCAGAGCGAAGGCGATTTCACGATTGTGGGGCTGAGAAAGCATTGATGCCAGCATGCGCACTTTTCGTTACGAATCCTCGTCCTGAAATCCAGGGTCTGTTGAGTTCTCCAAATGGCGGCGATGTCCATCGCCATGTTTGGCAAAAACCCCAGCACTTCCTCACGCAACTCACATCCCGCGACGGTGCCGTCCGGATAAACGACTGCAGTTTCGCGGGCAGCGCTACAACGTACTGGAGAGGCACCAGTAGTGAATATCCTGTGGATGAGCCTCTTTTGTAGAATATCTTTCCTATTGATCAGATATGAGAATTGCGCGTAACCTGGAAACACTCCTTTCTTCAGTCTCTTTTCCACCTCATCTGCGATTTGCATGAATACTTCGCTGTCGGTGTTCAAAACGTCAGGACCAGAAGGCTTGCCGCGAACCAGGATTGGTGTGAAATTGTCGAGGGGCAAATTCTCCATTGCCCATCGAGCCGTGGAGAGTGCCGACTTCTTGTTGAGTCCGGTGACACACAACCCGCATCCGAGTCGGAGATTTGAATAGGACTTCCGGAGTTCCTTCAGGAGAGCATAGGAATGGAGAACGTCGTCGAAAAGCCCGTCAATACCCCTTAAATGATCATGCTCTTCATAAAGTCCATCCAAGGAAATATCGACTGTGAGCCTACAGCCTGGGCATTGTCGGAAGATTTCCTGCACGTCACGATGAAGTTTTTCTGGATAGTGACCATTGCTGCATAACGTGATATTGACCGGGGAACAGTGTTTCCAAAAAAGAGTCGCGATCTCTGCCAGATCCGGCCGCAATTCAGGACTCCCACCGGTGAGAGTCACCTGAACGACCGATCCGCACTTCCTGGCAAACGTTTCAATCTGTGCGAGACTGAGTTCCCCCGAGACGTTGTTTCGATGCTCCCAGTAGAAACAGTGTGCGCAGCATGCTTCGCACCTGCTCGTGACGAAAAACAAGATGTACGAGGGCCGATGGTTCTGCAGCAGGAACAGCTTGCTCAATGAAGTTAGCAAAGGAAACAGCATGGCTCGCTCAATAATTGCTTTTTCTTCCGACAACCAGGAGAGTCTCCAAGAGAAGCATCAAGTCTTGACGAATGTTCCTCGTTCTCACGTAATGAAGGTCCATGTCCCTCATCGTGGAATCGGACGCTGCCGAGTTGCGATGGACCTGCCAATATCCTGTCACGCCGGGAAGCACCGAGAGAAGTTCCTTTTGGGAATCTCCGTAGAGTCTGATTTCTTCAGGGAGCTTCGGGCGCGGACCAACGAAAGACATTTCCCCTTTGAGCACATTGATGAGCTGCGGTATTTCGTCGAGGCTATATTTTCTAAGCCATCGTCCTACACGCGTGACACGCGGATCATCTCTCAGTTTGAAATGTTCATTGAACTCGCGCATTTGCTGTTCGTTCAACTTCACCGCATCGCCTTGAGTCATCGTTCTGAACTTTATCATTCGAAAGCGTTTTCCCCTTTTGCCGACTCTCCAACTGAAAAACAATGGACTTCCTTTGCTCTCGAGGCATATGGCCGCTGCGATCCCAATACACATTGGGGCTGCAAGGATCGAGAGCACGATCGCCAGAGTGATATCGATTATCCGTTTTATCATTTCAGTTCAACCACCGACCCCCGGGATTCCATCGAGTGTCTTGCCGCCTCGAGAATCGAGACAACGCGACAGGCAAACTCAAAATCCGTCTTCGGACGCTCTTTGCGCTCAATGCATTGAACAAAGTGCGAGAGTTCCTGTCGCAAAGGTTCATGAGACGGAATCGGAATTCGTTTGCTGTTGATCATCGTCTTGGCGTCATTCTGATGAGATCCCATCCTCAGAGCGTCGAATGCTGCTTTGTGATCATGCAAGATCAACTCCTCGGGTTGCACATCCGCCCGATAGATGAGAGTTCCCTCAGTTCCTTCAATCTCAATTTCTCTGCGTCGAATCACGCTTGACCACTCCACATCAATCTGTGCCGTGCAGTCGTTGTCCCATTGCAGAACGATATGTGCGGAGTCAGGATTTTCATTCCGCAGTCGTTTCGTTCCCCAGGCCCGCACCGAGGTGGGTGGAACCGATGCCAGAGATACCAAGATCGCCACATCGTGAGCTGCGACTTCCGTGAGCACATCCGTCTCCCGGTAGATGGGGCCAAAGTGTGTTCGGATAAAAGAGTATCGGCAGATGTCACCAATTTCGTTATTGCAGACCAGGCCTGTCAGTGCCTCGATTCCTTTGCTGAATTGTGTTATGTGACCCACCATCAGAACTTTGTCATCCAGGTTCTGAGCAATTGCGTTCGCCTCCTCAAGACGGGAGCACATCGGTTTTTCGACGAATACATGTTTCCGGGCTTGGAGGCAACGGATGACAAGACCGCAATGCGCCGTAACCGGAACCGCAAGAGCCACCGCTTCGATAGAGGAGTCGGCCAAGATGACGTCGAGCGAGCCAACAGGGACGGCGTCTGGATAACATGCATGAACCGATCTGACTCTGTTTTCTTCTCGGTCGAAAACACACACTTCATGGTGCATGGCAAGGAGATTTCTGACGATGTTTGGACCCCAGTATCCTAGCCCAATGACGCCGATTTTCATAGGAGGACAAACGTTGAACTTACGTTGATCAATAGTTGACTACTTTTTGAAAAAGGGGGCATTCTGGTCTCCGCTCAGAACTCTCATTACCCAGAGAGTCGTTCCGGCCATGACTCCCACACCCCTCACGATATCGAGAAGAAAGGTGAGACCCACCGATTGAAGAAAAAATACCGGCCCCTGACCTGTGAATGCTTTTCGTAAGAGTTTTAGCCGAAACGAGATATAAAGACCGCCACAGACGAGCACCGGGAGAAACCCGACAAGACCCTGTACGACAAGCAACAGACTCAGCATGCATGATAAGGCGACCGCCAGGATATCAACCAGAGCAACGTGACGATTGTTCGTCAGCGGCACTTTTCGCATCCAGTGAACATAGATATCCTCGGTCCCTTTTCTCAGGTCATTCGCGAGCAGTCCCAGGAAATCCAATGAAGCCAGATGATGCGCCTGTGCTTCCGGAACTGCGACGAGCGTTCCGCCTTGTTTGGTCAATTCGATACCAAACTCGATATCTTCAGGTCCGGCTCCCGTGTAGCATTCCTTGAATCCGCCCAGGGTTTCAAACCACCCGCGGTTTACAGCACAAAGGGCAGTCCAGAACGTATTTGTGAGTTCTCCGATCTTGCTGCCATAGGTGTACGCGAGGTAACGGTGCTTGTAGGTGGCAAAGAGATTTCCGCGAGACGATCCTGAGTATCGACCTACGGTCGCATGTGCTGCTCCCAATTTCACGGGTTCCACGAGGATGGCGATAGTGTTCGGCTTGAGCACTTCTACATCCGCATCAACGAACACGAGGATGTCTCCCGCGAACCCGGCCGCACCCAAGTTGCGCGCAGCCCCGGCGCCAACTCCCCCTCTCGAGCGGACTACTGCACAGCGATACTTTTCTTTCAGTTCATTCAGAGTTGCATTTTCGCCGTCATCGACAATGACAACCTCGAAATCAATTCCTTCCGATTGAGAGATCGCGGAAAGGCACGATTCGATTGTGTCATCGGCATTTCTGCAAGGGATGACTATTCTGATCGACGCCTGTTGCATTGTTACAGTTTCTGATTGAGCATTAAACGTTTGACGGCCTTCAACTTCGGGAGAAAGTAGTTGAACATTCCGCTGAATTTTCCGTTCAGGACGAAGAAGAGGAAATACCCGACAATCTGATACATCAGCAACTGGCGATAAGTGAAATTATCAAATCCCAAAGCCTTACCACCGTATCGGTCGTATGCATCCCAATCTGCAGCCAGCAGTTTGTATCCTCCCTGATTTGATTTTGCCAGCTCATAGATCTCCGTCCCGGGATACGGAACCATGATGCCCATGCCGATTTCGAACGGATTGATTCTGACTGCCGCCCGAATCGTATCTCTCAGCGTCTTGTGAGTCTCTCCGGGATGACCCAGAATGAAGAAGGCAAAGGGCCGGATCTTGTGGCGTCTTATCCGGCCAACTGCATCGTTCGCTTCCTCGACGGTGTAGTTTCGACGAACGCTCTTGAGAATCTCGTCGTTCCCTGATTCAATACCGATACATATTTTGTAGCAGCCAGCTTTCTTTGCCTTCCTCAAGATTTCGTCACTCATGAGCCTCACGTGCGTCATTCCATTGAAAACAGCACGTTCGTGAATGCCCGTTTTGACAATGCCATCCAAGATTGCATGCGTGTGGGGATTGTCATAGAGAAAGATCTCATCGTGAAAGAACACCACGCGGGCCTGGTAATATCGAACTGCTTTCTCCCATTCTTCGATCACGGCCACAGGATCACGCCATCGGACTCTGTCGCCCAGAACCCGCAAACAATAGGAGCAGCGGAAAGGACATCCCCGGCTTGCAAGAATCCGGTATTCGCTTTTTGGATGATCCCTGAACCACCCCTCTGAATAGTAGAGATCAACGGCTGGACCCGGAGCAGATTTCAGATCGAGGAAGTCCCTTTGAGGACCGGTGAAGATGGTCTCGGACTCATTTCTGTATGCCAAACCCGGGA
>JBGPAN010000007.1:0-25981 GCA_041480785.1 Bacteroidota bacterium
CTCCCTTCGCATTAGATGTCATCAATTCTCTTTCTGATCATCAGCGCGCCTGGCTGACTGTCCGCAATGATGATATCTTCAGTTTTCGTTGGGGAAACCCTTCTTACGCACGCCAATATGTGACAAGTATTCCTCATCTTGAACACGTAGCGGGTTTCTACATGGGTGCCGACAATTATTGTTGGGGAAAAGATTTTTTGGGGAGAGACAGCATCCAGCCTCGAGCGCTTATTATTCAAAAACAATGGTATTCGTTTATGCTCTGGGGCAGGTTAAGCTACAATCCAAACCTCTCTGACGCACTATTCCAAAAAACGCTTGAGACACGCTTCCCTCATGTAAATCCCCAGACGTTGATCAATACCTGGTCAGCTGCATCAATGATATTTCCCTGGGCAACCAGACTTTCATGGGGAAACATCGATACAAGGTGGTTTCCAGAGGGCAACTACTCTACTCCGGATTACAAAGGCTTCTATACTGTGAAGACACTTTTGGAAATAGAGCCCATGCCGGGCAGCAAAGTTCAAAACATACTTCTCTGGGCTCAAAACTATAAGGAGAATAAACCTGACACGTTGTTGTCGCCTCTTGCTGTTGCGGATTCGCTTGCCAAATACGCACGAATTGCCATGGTAGGGTTGAAGAACCTCCCACCTCGAATACCCGGATCATCCAGAGAAATCGATCTCACTCTTGGCGACATCGAAGCGTTTGCTCTGATTGGCAACTATTACGCAGAAAAATTCAGAGCTGCCTGTGGCGTCGCTCTTTATAATGTCTATGGTCTCCAACAAGATAAGGATGAAGCAGTTCAGCATCTTACCAACGCAAAGGCTTTTTGGATAAAATATGCAGAACTCTATGATAGCAAGACCAAACCCGCATTGTACAACAGAGTTGGCTATGTTAATATTCCAGCTTTGACACAAGAGACTGAGAAAGATATTGAAATAGCGAGAAGCTGGGTGCCTGGCGCAATAAAGGAGTACAAACCGAAACCTCTGACCGACAACGACTAGAACGGTATCTCAAGAAAGAAAAGACAATCTGACGCCAAGCCGCACAAATTAATTCTTTTGGGTGCTCTGCGTCTTTGCGTGACCGTTTTTGAAATGGGTTCTAGTGTGGAACCTTGAATTCGATAACGATATTGAACAGCGATATGTCGCTGAGATTGCGAACAACGTGGACAATCGGTTCCGCAAACTTCACCGTGTTCGGTACCTGAATGCCACCTTTCGGGGTTTCGTTCTTCTGGAATCTCGGATCGGTCAGTTGGACTAGATTGAGTCGAACCACGACTCTCTGTGCATGACTGTGAAGCTGACGTTCGCCGTGAGGGGGGAGCCGTTCTTCAAAAACACGAAATTCCTCGTCCTCATAGACGACTGTGTTTTTTTCCGGCTCGAGCCATTGTTCCGGCGTTTTGAGAGGAGGATGGTTTGTCTTGAACGTTACTTCAAAATACTCGCCGGTGGGTGATTCATAGGATTCTTTGGCAAGGAACACGGCAATTCCGCCTCGCTCGAGTGTCAGGGTGCCTTTGCTGCTTTCTATTTTCACGCTTGAAAGTGCAACGATAACGCGCGTGCCGAAATGCGGAGTATTTGCAGTTGTGCAGGCTGCAGAATTCTGCATTACCCTGAAGTAATCGTTATCAAGCGCAACCGAATCGGAAAGGACGACACGTTCAGCATTCAGTCGCTTGTCTAATGGTTTGGATGTTGGTTCATTCGACAAGGCAACACTGATAGCAAATAGCGATATCAGAAGGACTACAGAGGCTATTTTCATTTTCTTCTCCAAGAGCTCAGTTATTCAGAGGCTCTTATTGAGTTTCCGGTTTTGCAATCTGCATATTTTTCTTAACTTCTTCTACTGCTTTCACCGAAACGGCATGCAATCCAGACTGGGCCACACTGAATTCTTGGATTGTCCCATGGGTTTTTCCAAGCTCATCAAATGATGGAGTCTGCACAATGAAACGACGAGAATTCTTTAAGGCAGCCGGCGTGATCGCCGCTGGTACAATGGCTGCGCGCGATGTTGCGTTCGGAAAAGATTTCCTGACCGGTATTCTGGATTCTGGCAAGAAGCCCAACATCATCTTCATCCTCGCGGATGACTACGGGATCGGCGAGGTGAGCTGCTACGGTGCGGACAATTATAAGACGCCCAACATCGACAAACTCGCACGCACCGGCGTCCGCTTCACGCATGCTTATACGCCGTCGTTGTGCGGACCATCGAGGGCGACCATCCTGACGGGGCGCTACTTGTTCCGCACCGGTGCGACGAACCAGGACAGCACCGGGCGCATGAAGCCTTCCGTCGAAACCATGATGCCCAATATCCTGAAGCCGGCGGGCTACGTCACGGCCGCCATCGGCAAATGGGGGCAGCTCCCTCTTGAGCCGGACGACTTTGGCTTCGATTACTACCTGAAGTTTACCGGCAGCGGGATCTACTGGAACACGCAGGCCAAAGGCAAAACCTACCTCGTGAACGGTGAAGAGAGAATCCTTCACGACAAGGAATACATGCCTGATGTGATGCATCAGCATGTCATCGACTTCATTACGAAGCATCGCGACCAACCGTTCTACCTTTACTACTCTATGTCGCATGTACATGCAGAAATCCTGCCTACGCCCGACAGCGCGCCGGACAGTAAAGATATTTACGCGGACAATGTCACCTACATGGACAAGCTCGTCGGCAAGCTGATTGCCGAACTCGATCGCCTGAAGCTCCGCGAGAAAACGCTGATCGTCTTCTTTGGAGACAACGGCACAGCCGCCGGACATGCGAATCGTGCAACGATTGGCGGTCGGCGCCTGGCCGGCCAGAAGGGCACGATGCTTGAAGGCGGCAGCCTCGAGCCCTTGATCGTCAATTGGCCCGGCGTAGCCCCCGAGGGCAAGGTCAACCATGACATGATCGATTCCACAGACTTTATCCCGACGTTTGCGGAAGTGGCAGGCGCGAAACTGCCTGGCAATAAAGTTCTCGACGGGCGCAGTTTCACCGCCCAGATTCGCGGAGAGAAAGGGAAGCCGCGTGAGTGGGTCTTCATTCAACTCGCCGGGATGTGGTATGTCCGGGAAGCAGGGTGGAAGTTGAATCAGGCGGGAGAGCTTTTCGACATGAGCAATGCGCCGTTCGAAGAGAAACTTGTAGCCGCCGACACAAACGACTCTGTGGCGATCGCCGCGCGCAAACGACTACAGGCGGCCCTCGATCAGCTGAATCCTGCTGGCGGTATCAAGGACGATGGAAATGGCACCGGCCGGCATGCCGGCCGGAAGAACAGGAATCAAGACAACTGATAACGCCCTGCCAATACGAAAAAGAAGAAGCGAAACTGCACCCTTGCCTTGGAAAAAACTATTCTCCACTATCTGGGAGCGAACCTATGGATGCTAATGCTCGGTCGCGCCGCGACTTTATCAGGGTCACTGGTCTAGGTGCTGCGGCGATGGCTGTGTCAGGCTGGTCGTTTGCCTTGACGGATGGCGAACGACGCCCCAACATTTTGTTCATCATGACTGATGATCATGGTTACCAGGCAATCTCATGCTATGGTAGTCGAATCAACAAGACACCGAACATCGATCGCCTGGCAGCCGGTGGCATTCGCTTCACGCACGCTTTCTGTACGAACTCGATTTGCGCACCGAGCCGAGCCGTGCTTCTGACGGGGAAGTACAGCCATCTCAATGGTGTCATCGACAATAAGGTCGGCTTCGATGGCAGCCAAATGACCTTTCCGAAACTCCTGGGTCAGGCTGGTTACCAGACCGCGCTCTTTGGTAAATGGCATCTGAAAAGCGATCCGACTGGGTTTGATTACTGGAATATTCTGCCCGGTCAGGGACAGTACTACAATCCTGATTTCATCGAGATGGGAGTTCGTACAAGGCGACCCGGCTACGCCACGGATCTTATCACCGATGATTGCCTCGCATGGCTGAGGAAGCGGGATCCTAAGCGACCGTTCGCCGTCCTCCTGCATCACAAAGCACCCCACCGCAATTGGATGCCGGATGAAAAGCACCTCTCGATGTATGAAGACACCGATATACCTCTTCCAGAGACGTTCTTTGACGACTACGCCACACGGAGCGATGCTGCTCGCCAGCAGAAAATGCGTATCGCCGCCGACCTTCGCTTTGCCAGCGATTTGAAACTCAAACCTGACAATACCCCGGAAGATGATACGCCGGAGGAGAAAGCCGATCGAGCGGATTGGAATGCGTTCACTGGAAGACTCGACGAAAACCAAAAGAAGGCCTGGGACAATGCGTATGGCCCAAGCAGCGACTCATTCCGTAAAGCAAATCTGAAAGGCGACGCTCTGGCAAGATGGAAATACCAGCGATACATCAAGGATTACCTGCGGTGCATCGCGTCTGTCGATGACAACGTCGGACGAGTCCTCGATTTTCTGGATACGTCAGGACTCGCGGAAAACACTCTTGTCGTCTATACTTCTGATCAGGGATTCTATCTCGGCGAGCACGGGTGGTTCGACAAGCGCTTCATGTACGAAGAGTCTCTTCGCATGCCGCTCATTATCCGATATCCTGAAGAGATTCGTCCCGGTGTGAGCAATGAAATGGTGATGAACCTCGATTTTGCCCCGTCATTTCTTGATTATGCAGGCATTTCCACCCCAGGCGATATGCAGGGCCGCTCGATGAGAACCATTCTGCGCGGTGACAAAGCAAAAGACTGGCGGCAGTCCATTTACTATCATTACTATGAATACCCCGCCGAGCATTCTGTCAAGCGTCACTACGGGATCCGCACGAGTCGTTACAAGCTCATTCACTTCTACTATGATATCGATGCGTGGGAGTTGTACGACCTTGAAACCGATCCACACGAACTCGTCAACGTCTATGATAATCCCTCGTATGCCCGCACCGTTTTGGAATTGAAGGAAGAGCTCGAGCGGTTGCGCAAACAGTACGGGGACACTGACGAAAAGAGATTTCTGCCGCGCTGATGGAGTAGACCCGGGTGCTGTCGTGTTTGGCATCCCGGACTGCCGAAAGAAACTGGATTCTTGCCGAAGAGATTGTGGTGGAATAGACCAACTTGAGGAGTGCCGGCGAATACCATGGTAATCCAGATGCCTTCCCACAGAAAATCTCTCGATTCTGTCCTGATCAAGCCTGCAGGTCCCGACTGCAATCTTGACTGCACGTACTGTTTTTATCTTGACCGGGCGAGTCAATTTCCAGGTGCGAAAGTTCATCGGATGAGTGAGCGTGTTCTGGAAGAGACTGTCAAGCAGGTCCTGCAGCAAGGCGGTCGCCATGTCTCGTTTGGTTGGCAGGGTGGAGAGCCGACGCTCGCAGGCTTGCCCTTCTTCGAAAAGGCCGTCGAATTCCAGACGAAGTACGGAAATGGAAAGTCTGTGGGAAACGGCCTTCAGACGAATGGTATTTTACTGGATAAGGATTGGGCGAATTTCCTGAGGGAGTACAACTTCCTCGTCGGATTGTCGCTGGATGGACCTGAGCACGTACACGATCACTACCGGTACTTCAAAGGTGGTCAGCCTTCGTGGAAAGAAGTTGTCGATCGCGCTCACCTGCTCCTCGATGCCGGCGTTGATGTCAACGCTCTCACGGTCGTCAATGACTATTCTGTTCAATTCCCCGAGGAAATCTACAATTTCCACAAAGAACTGGGTTTGAACTACATGCAGTTCATTCCCTGCGTTGAGACAGATCCTTCTGATCCTTCGAAGGCCGCGCCGTTTTCTGTTTCTGCAGAGTCGTACGGCAAGTTCCTTATGAGACTGTTCGATCTCTGGCAGGCCGATTTCGATGGGCCGGTTGCCACAACCTCCATCCGGTTTTTCGATTCAGTCATGCACAAATATGTCGGTTTGAATGCCCCGGATTGCACGATACTCCAAACATGTGGTGTGTATGTTGTTGTAGAGCATAACGGCGATATCTATTCGTGCGATTTCTTTGTACAGCCTGAATGGAAGCTGGGGAATCTGATGGAGGGAAGCATCGTCGAGATGCTGAATTCACCCTTACAGTCGAAGTTTGGGTCGTGGAAGGCCGAATTGCCAGAGAAATGCCTGCAGTGCCAATGGTTGCGTCCCTGTCGTGGAGGTTGCACCAAGGATCGTGTGCGAGATCCTCGAGACAACAATCTCAATCACTTCTGTCAGTCGTGTATGATGTTCTTTGAGCACGCTGACAGCCGGTTCAAACAACTTGCGAGTGATTGGATAGAACGAAATGCAGCCCCGGTGGCGCCGACGTATGAGTTCGTCTCTGAAAAGCAAAACTCTTCTCAAGACAGAGATCGCAATGACCCGTGTCCTTGTGGAAGCGGAAAGAAATATAAGAAGTGTTGCGGAGCAGCTGCATAAATACGAACGTTTCTGTAGAAAATGAAAGAACCCCCGATCGCTTGGGGATTTTCTTTTTTCCCGGGGTGCCACGAACCATTTCGTGACGCCTTCATAGTCATTATGCAGGGAAAGAAGTGTCAGGGTTTAGACCCTGACCCCCCGAGGCGGCTTCTGAGTCAACCCCCTCATTTTGTGGGAAAGATGATTTCAGGTCATTCGACTTCGCAAACGCCCGTTGATTCACTGACTACCTACCGAATCCACAACCATCCGAATGTCCCCGCTGTGAGCAATGCGTAGAGAAGTCCATCGAACGTATTCTTCAGCGTTGTGACCCATGAACGTTTGAACCAGATGGAATCCTGCCACCCTCCAACAGCATAGCATGCAAACGCCGTCGCCCCCACGAAACGGAAAGCAGCCAGATAATTTACCCCGGGGCCAAGTGCGCGGCTGGCAACATACGCCGCGAAAATGCTCACGACGACAGAATAAAAGAACCACTGAGTAAGATTCATGACCATCGAAAGGCTTCCGCCCGGCCAGATATTGAGGGCCACTCCGGGACCTTTCCTGACCTTTTCCCGGAATTCAGGGGAGTTCATTTCCTTGGTGGACGACGCATGTGGCAGAATGTATTCGCCAGGTGGTATGTTCAGTTTTCGCACCGCATCTGCAACGGCATTTTCGTCCGGAAGTTTCCGAAGGTCGTTCGCGTGGTATCGAAACACCATATGTACGATGGAGCTTGCTATGAATACAAAGACTGCCGATAACAGGATGGGCAGCCAAAGGGAGAAAATGGAAACCATTATGACCTCCTGTTGTTGAATGGCAAGAATGGAAGGAAACCTTGAAACCCGCTATGCCAATAACGCAAATGAGAATGTATCGGTTCCTGGGTTCAAAACACAAAATGAATCTGAAAAACAGAACCTTTTTCATTCTCCGAACTCGCGATCGAAAACATCAGGTTTGAATCTGTCGAGAAAATCGGGCACACAGGAAGGGACTCAATGTTCGATGATAGGTGCAAATGAACGAGAATAACACGACCTTACAGAATAATTGGTGCGGATTGGATTCTACGAAAGCCCCGCGGACTCATCCATCAACGCATACCCGTGGGGAAGGCTACCTCTACTACAATTGAATAAAATGGGAGGTTCATCGTGCAACGAACAAATAGTCTCTTACTCTTGATTATGCTCCTCGCTGTATCAATCCAGATGCCGGTATCATTTGCGTCAGCTTTGATGCCTGATGGTGGAGCGGCGCAGCAAGTCGCATCTCTGCCCAAGGGAGTATCGATCCATCAATTAAACAATGGGATGAGAGTCCTGCTCATCGAAAATCCGGCGCTGCCGGCGGTCGGCGTTAATGTCGTGGTAAAAATCGGATCTGCGTACGAGACATTCTCCACGAGTGGCATGAGCCACATGCTGGAACATCTTCTCTTCAACGGGACCACCACGCGCACACAGAAACAATTGTACGATGATGTAGATCGGATTGGCGGGTACAACAACGCTACCACCGCAGAGTTCTACACGAACTATATGATGGTGATGCCGACAGAGAACATGAAAAAAGGGATGGAAATACAGGCGGACATGCTCTTTGGCTCAACGCTTCCTCTCGACAAATTTGAGAAGGAAAAAGGGATCGTGCTGGAGGAAATCTCGAAGAGTATTGCCAGTCCCCAAGAGCAGTTGGAACGTAACACACTCTCTATTCTGTATCCGGGGCACGCCCTTTCATTGCCGACATTGGGAACATACTCCACGATCCAATCGATGTCCCGGGACAACGTCAACAGTTTCTACAAGAACAACTACGTCCCGAACAACATGATTCTCACTGCCATCGGCAACTTCCAGACGAACGCGATGCTCTCGCTCATCAAGGAGACCTATGGGAAGGCGAATCCAGGCCAGGTCATCCGCGAATCAAATCCTGAGTGGGCGACGGGGTTTCAAAAACCGGTTTTTTTGGGAAATCAGCCCAGGGTTCACCACCGATTCTACAACGGCGATGACCAGGTATTGCAGGTGTATTTCTCGCTTCCCGCCGACGAATCAGCGGACTACTTCCACCTCCTCGGTCTCGTCATTGAGAAAAACAAAGATGCTCTTCAGGCAGCACTGAAGACCGAGTTCTCGCAAAATGTGAAATCATTGAAACTGTCGACCCGGGTGTCGCACCTTGGGAACTACCTGGAAGCGGCCATCACGTTGAAAGCGGGAGTGGCCTATGATTCCCTTGTCAACTCGTTATCAGCGAAATTGTCGGGGCTGAATTTCAAGCTCTCGCCGGAGATGGTCAAAGCAGAGGTGACGCGTGCACGGACGGAGTTTGTGAAAAATATCGAGAAACCGCACATGTTCGGGATCTACAACTCGGACGAGCTGGTGAAAAACGGAATCGAAACGGTGATGGCATCATTCAACGGCGGTGATTCCTACAGAGCGGCAAAGAATCTTGCGACATTGAAAATCGGAGCGGCCCAGTTCACGCTGCTGCAAATGCCATCGGCCAAGAAGGGAATGGAGAAAGTCGAAACACAGAATGCTGCGAAGTTCTTCAAGGATGATGCAACCGGAAAGAACCTTGTGGTTGTGCAAAACGATGCGAGCAACCTGCTTGCTGTTCACTACCTTGTGAAACATAAAGCTGTGTATGAGTCCAAGTACGGCAAGGAGGCTTCGAAGATTCTGCACGATTGCCTCGACGAGCGCCTGAAATCGGACGCGAATCAGAAAATCAGCAGCCAGCATGGTTTCACATTCACGGTGAATGATAACCCGTTCATCCCGATGGATGATATCTATCTGCACCCGGATTTCGGATATGTCCGCGTGGAGGGATTGGCGGATGATGTGCCGGGCGCGATCAGGTATCTCAATTCCCAGATGAAGGATTTTGTCCCAACGGAAGATGAATTCAAGAAAGCCGTGGAGAAATACAAGGGTATCGCGATGATGCTGATGGGGGGAGACAAATCAAAGAAGATCTTTGACGATGCATACAAGTCTCTGGTGTACGAAGCAGATCCATATTCTCAGAATCAGCCTGTCCTCACCTATGAGGGCATGGTCGCCTTCGCAAAAGTCTACTTCAAGCCGTCGAACATGGTGATCTCCGTTGTTTCCCCGTCGAATCCCGATAGTGTCAGTGCACTGATTGATCAGCTCGGATTTGCGGCGGTCAAAGACGAACCTGCAGTCTTGACACCGACATTCTCGATCCCGACGAAGCCCACAACGGTGGAGAAACCGGGCAGCGGCGAACGTTCCTATGCATTCTGGGGATTCATCAGCCAAATCGATCCGAAAGACGCACCGATGCTGCAAGCGCTTTCCCTCGTACTCTCCGATGACATCGTCTTTGATATCAGAGAGAAACAGGGAATGGCGTACAATATGAGCGCAGGAATCGAAGTGATCAAGGACAAAGCGCTCTTCTTCATATCCCAGGGAACCCGTCCGCAGAACATTGAGAAGCTCGTTCCTCAGTATCCAAAGTTCTTCCGCATGGTGGCGCTGGATTCTCTGACCCAGGGGAAACTGGAGAAATCCATCAACATGTATCTGGGGCGGATGATGTTTCGAAGGCTTTCGAGCATCAATCAGGCATTTTACCTTGGCAGTTCGATCTACTTCTTCAATGACTACAATTATGACAAAGTGTTCCTCGAGCAGCTGAAAAGCGTGAAGCTCGCGGACGTGAAAAACATAGCAAAGAAATACATGAGCGAAACAAATCCCCTCCTTCTGGTCGTGAAATAGAAAGGCGTGAGGGGATCAAAGATCGTTGATCATCAGAATCGTTTGTTTGCAGGACTGTTCCCACTGATTCATCATGACACGTACTAACGGACGAGAAAAAGTCATCTGATAGCACCACCCGCCGGCGTCCGAAGGACTCTGGCGGGCACGCCCGCAAAGAACTGTAATTCCCACTTGTGTTCGGTGGAATACTCGCCACCACAGGTGCTCGAACAGCAGGCAGGGGTGACATCGATGCTCGAGACGAATTCTCGTCCAGACCGGAGAAACAACATGTTTCGAAAAAGCACTGTGCTGTTTGCTCTTGTTCTTTCCGCAACTCTGCTTTTTGCAGACACGCCGATTCACCACAAGATCACTGCAAAAGTGGATCCTGAAAAGCATTTCCTGGAAGCGTCGGATCAAATTACCATCCCCGCTGCTCAGGTAAAGCCGATCTTGCACTTCATCCTCAATTCGAATCTGACGGTAACCTCTGAGACTCCGGGTGTTGCTGTTGCGCTCGATCAAACCGGTGTCAAAGCAGAAGACTTCGGGATGGATCGTGAAGATTTCACCGTCACTCCAGACTTCAAACAGAATAAGTATTCTCTGACCTTCGAGGAAGGGAGTACGAAGGATGTCACCTTCACCCTCAAGTTCAGTGGTGTCATCAACTATCCGATCACACAGATTGGCGAAGAGTACGCGAGAGGGTTCAGTCAAACACCCGGGATTATTGATGCGAAGGGGGTATACTTGGGGGGTTCGACATATTGGGTGCCTTGGTTCAATAATGCATGGATCAGTTTCGAATTGACTACAACAATGTCGGATCCATGGGAGGTTGTGAGCCAGGGTAAAAGGACGCTGCATGAAATCAAAAATGGTGTTCGCGTTTCCCGGTGGGATTCGCCCGAACCGATGGAGGAAATATATCTGATCGCAGCTCGGTTCAAGGAGTATTCGCTCTCTGCAGGAGCAACCGATGTTATGGCGTTCCTGCGCACTCCTGATGAAACGCTGGCGAACAAGTATCTCGAGACGACTGCCCAATATCTCGAGATGTACCGGAAGCTCGTCGGTCCGTATCCTTTTACTAAGTTCGCACTTGTTGAGAATTTCTGGGAAACAGGTTATGGCATGCCCTCTTTCACACTTCTCGGAGAGCAGATCATTCGGTTTCCCTTCATCCTGAACTCCTCGTACCCGCACGAACTTCTGCACAACTACTGGGGCAACAGCGCGTATGTCGATTTCAAGTCGGGTAACTGGTGCGAAGGTCTCACCGCATACATGGCTGATCATTTGATCGCGGAGCAGCGCGGTCAAGCGGGCGAATACCGGCGCACGACACTCCAGAAGTTCACGGATTACGTAAATCCCTCCAACGATTTCGCCTTGAAAAAGTTCTCCTCACGGACCAACCCCTCATCTGAGGCCATTGGATACGGAAAGAGCATGATGATGTGGGACATGCTCCGTGAAATGGTTGGGGATGATGCTTTTGTGAAGAGTTTCCAAAGATTCTATCGTGACAACAAGTTCAAGGCTGCGTCCTTCAACAGCATCCGTCTTGCGTTTGAAGCTGTTTCCGGCAAGAACCTGAAACCGTTCTTCGATCAATGGGTGGAACGAAAAGGGGCTCCCGAACTGAGTCTCTCCAATGTCCACAGCGAGAAAGGCAAAGACGGATACCGCCTTCAGTTTACTCTCAAGCAGGTTCAGAGCGACGATGTCTTTGTGCTCGACGTTCCGGTTGCCGTCTCCTTCGAAAAGAAAGTTGAGATCAAGAAGGTGACGATGACGCAGAAAGAGCAGATGTTCGAGATGGATGTCCTCGAAAACCCGTTGCTGGTACGTATCGATCCTCAGTTTGACCTTTTCCGAAAACTGCACCACAACGAAATCCCCCCTTCATTGTCCAAGATTTTTGGATCAGAAGAACTGCTCATACTCCTGCCGTCAAAAGCGGATCAGAGGAGTTTGGAATACTACCGGGAGCTGGCGAAAACATGGTCGAACGACTCCACCAAGAAGATCAACATCATGATGGACCGTGAACTCTCTCAGCTTCCGGCGAACAAGAGCATCTGGATTTTTGGGCTGGAAAACTCCTATGCGGCGGCAGTCAAAAAAGAGCTCAAGGAGTATGATGCAGAGATAACACCTGAAACAGTCCGACTGGGGAAGGCATCGTTCAAGAGCAAAGCGAATAGCTATATCATCTCGGTCCGACACCCGAATAATCCGGGGGCTGTTCTGGTGCTGTTGTCGACCGACAGCAAAGAGGCCGCTCAGGGACTCGCCAAGAAGTTGCCTCATTACGGCAAGTATAGCTATCTGGTGTTTGAAGGAAATGAGCCGACAAACACAGCCAAGGGGGAATGGGAATCATCGAATTCTCCATTGACCGTAAGAATTGCACCGGCGGGCAAGGTCGTCTCTACAGAACTTCCTGTGCGCAAAGCGCTCGCCCTTCTCACACCTGTCTTTTCCTCGGATAGAATGTTGAAGACGGTGAACTACCTTGCAAGCCAGGAACTGGCTGGACGGGCACCCGGTTCTCCGGGCATCTCGAAGGCAGCCGACTATATCGTCGAGAAATTCAAGCAAGCCGGATTGCAGCAGGGGGCAGACGATGGAAGCTACTTCCAGACTTGGGATGAAGTCGTCGATCAAAAAGGTACGATGGCGCCAGTCAAGAACATCATTGGAATTATTCCCGGCACGAATCCAAAGTGGAGTGATGAATCGGTCGTCATCTGCGCGCACTACGATCACCTGGGTCTCGGGTGGCCGGAAGGAAACACAGGAAACGTTGGGAAAATTCACCCCGGTGCCGATGACAACGCGAGCGGTGTAGCCGTGATGCTCGAATTGGCCGAATTGCTCAGCAAATCTCTGAAGCCGCAACGAACGGTGGTGTTCGTCGCGTTCACAAATGAGGAAGAGGGGCTCGTTGGTTCAAAGTACTACATCAACACCATGAAACGATTCCCTGCAAAGAAAGCCATTGGTGTCTTGAACTTTGACGGGGTGGGGCGGCTCGGTGCCAAGAAACTCCTTGTTCTGAGCAGCAACAGTGCGCGAGAGTGGAGGTTCATTTTCATGGGGGCGGGCTACGTCACTGGAGTGGAATCAGAGATGGTGACGCAAGACCTTGATGCGAGCGACCAACGCAGCTTCCTTGCTATCGGAGTGCCGGGAGTACAATTTTTCGCCGGTGCGAACGAAGACTACCACAAGCCGTCGGATACCCCCGACAAAATTGACGGAGCCGGGTTGGTGAAGGTGGCGACTGTTGCACGTGAAGCGCTTCTCTATCTGGCCGATCGTGAAGGTGCGCTCGCTTTTCAGGGGCAAGTGGCGACGGAAGCAACGAAACCTCAAACCACCGGAGAGCGAAGGGTCACGACAGGGAGCATGCCCGATTTTGCATACTCCGGACAGGGAGTTCGGATCGCTGATCTCTCAGCTGATTCTCCGGCGGCAAAAGCAGGCTTGCAGAAAGGGGACATCATTTCGAAGATCGGCAAGTACGCCGTTACGACTTTGCGTGAATACTCCGACGCCTTGAAGAGTTTCCAACCGGGCGATGTCGTCGAAGTAACATATTCAAGAGAGGGCAAGGATCGGGTCACCAAAATTGAATTGATGGCGAAATAGACCGTTTGTCGGATACCTATTTCAAAGCAATATTTCCAGGGAACACTTGACTATTTGAAGCCGGCAGTCGTTGGCATGAGTCAGGGCATGTTTATCAGTAGCGCTGCATTGAGGGAGAACAGCGAACTCAGGCAGGGGCAGCTGATGAGCATCACGGATGATTTCCGTAATTCCGACATCACGGTGTTCTATGTCTTCATGAATCAAGGCATCGAAATAATGCCAGGCAACATCAGTCATGTTGGATTCAGCGCGATCGAATTGTTCAAGATCTTCGATGAAGTTGAATTCGCTGGTATATCGAAGCCGGTGGTGGGGGTCTTCTACAATGAAGAAACGGAACCGGCCTTTAGTCCCTCGACCCGAAAATTCATCGACAACAACACAACATTCTGGCCCTACCAAGCAGGGTTTACGCTCAAGAACACGTTGATACTAAACGTCATCCACGTTCCCCAAAAGTCCGAGTGGACCGTCGCACTATCGTTTGTCACTCAGTGAGGAAAGTGACACCACCGAAGGAACCACGCGTTGCCACCCAATGCCAGAATCACTGCTTCCGTTTTCTGTTTCAGTTCAGAGCTGAGTTCTCCCTACCTGTTTTTCTCCTCCAGGTTGAAGGATGATTCCTAAGATGCCAACCATTGCGGGATTCTGATTCCTTCATGATCATCCAGACATGAGAAAAATCAAAATAGTCCGCATTCAGCTTCATTGATCTTCTGATGTGATTGCTCCCTTGCATCTGGCTTCGGTCTCTGTTATTATTGTAGCCAAGATCTACTCCCCACTCGTGTCGCAGCATACTGTAAACCGCTCATCACCTAACCATCCACAGGGAGGTCGACATGAACCTCAGACTCCTTCTACTCACCGTCACCCTCTTTTATGTGCTTGCATCAGGGCAGTCGGGCCAACAGTCGGTCGTGCTCACTGCGATGAAAGCCGAGCTCGATCATTCGCTGGGTTATCTCAAGAAACAGGAATCGCCGCCATATTTCCTCAGCTATTCAATTATCGACCTGCAGCGCACATATGTTGGCGCGACATTCGGGGTTCTGCAATCGAGCGGCGAAAGCCACTCCCGCCAGCTAGCTCTGGGTCTTCGTGTTGGAGACTATTCATTGGACAACACACACGAGATTCGCGGAGATGTTGCGAGTTACCAGATGCGCTACCAGTACATCCCGATCCCGATCGAAAACGACAGCGATGTACTCAGGACAGTCCTCTGGTTGGAGACTGACAAGCGCTACAAGAAAGCAACCGATGAGTACACAAAGGTGAAAACGAACAAGGCAGTCAAGGTCAAAGAGGAGGATGCTTCAGATGATTTCTCACGTGAGCAGCCATCAGTGTATGTCGAGGAACCAAAGACGCTGAAGATTGACCGCCCGCTGTGGGAAGCAAAGCTGAAAAACTACACCAAGTCCTTTCGCGATCATCCAAATATCTTTGGCGGCAATGCATCGCTGGAGGCAACAGTTGAGACAAAGTATTTCGTCAGCAGTGAGGGAACGATGCTGCAGACGTCCGTGCCGTACGTGCGATTGGGGATTTCAGCGGTCAGCAAAGCCGACGACGGTATGGAGCTTCCGCGCTATGAAAGTTTTTTTGCGTTTTCTCCGGAAGGACTGCCGGGAGACGAACAGGTGATACGGAGGATCCAGACCATGATTGACGATCTCGAGAAACTTCGTACTGCTCCGCTTGTTGATCCGTACACGGGTCCCGCGATCCTTGCGGGTGGAGCCGCGGGTGTCTTCTTTCATGAAGTGCTCGGTCACCGTGTCGAAGGGCACCGGCAGAAACTGGAGACCGAAGGACAAACCTTCAGGAAGAAGCTCGGCGAGAAGGTGCTGGCGGATTCCATTGACGTCATCTATGACCCTACGATCGATCGCCTCAATGGGAGCGATCTTTCAGGATACTACAAGTATGATGATGAAGGGGTGAAGGGACAGAAGGTTACGGTCATTGAAAATGGGATTCTGAAAAGGTTTCTCATGGGCCGCAATCCCATCGAGAAGTTTTCAAACTCGAACGGACATGGCCGCGGGCAGGCGGGATTCCAGCCGGTCTCGCGACAGTCAAACCTCATCGTTCAGCCCAAGAACCCGATCCGGTCATCAAGACTCAGACAAATTCTCATCGATGAATGCCTCAGGAAACAAAAACCGTACGGACTGATGTTTGCACAGATCGAAGGCGGCTTCACGACAACGGGAAGAACTATGCCGAATTCATTCAATGTCCTTCCGCTCGTGGTCTACCGAGTCTATACTGATGGGAGACCGGATGAGCTCGTGCGCGGGGTGGACCTCGTCGGGACACCGTTGACGGTGTTCGGAAAAATCACGGCCGCGGGAGACGACCCTGAAACATGGTACGGGTACTGCGGCGCTGAATCGGGGAGCGTTCCGGTATCGCAGACCTGTCCGAGCATCTTCATCTCGGAGGTTGAGGTCCAGAAGAAAGACAAATCTCAGGAAAAACCCCCCATTCTCCCGGCGCCATTTACGAAGAAAGCCAACTAGCGCCCTCATTCTTAAGGAGAATCACCATGAGAAAGAGAAAAAACATCCGTTTCATGCTGGTGACGGCCGTCATTCTGGGGCTGGCAGTCGATGCGCTCGGCCAGAATCAGTTCATCATCAGAGCAATGAAAGACGAAATGGACAGGGCGATGGCGGGTCTCAAGATCGATACGATGAAGCCGCCGTACTACCTCGCCTATACGGTTTATGATCAGGGAGGGTGCTCGGTGCGCGCATCGATGGGTAGTCTTGTCTCTTCCAGCGAGCCTGCGCGTTCACGTCCGATCAATGTACAGTTAAGGGTCGGAGGCAAAGGTTTCGATAACACGAACTTCGTCTCGTTTGCTGCCTTTGGCCGCAGCCGCCTGGCATATGTCGCTGAAGACGGGACTCTGTATTCGGCTTTTGAAGGTGATTATGATGCATTGAGAAGGGATTTCTGGCTCGCGACGGACATTCTCTACAAACGCGCACTTGATAACCTGTCGAAGAAAAAAGCCGTGTTGCAGAACTCAGTACGCACAGACAGTACGGCGGACTTCAGCATCGTCGAACCATACAGTACAACGACGGCTCCGCTGGCGGAAAAATTCGACAAACAGCAGTGGGAGGAGAAAGTGAGAAGGCTGTCGGCAGTCTTCAAGAAATATTCAGGCATACAAAAGTCAGAAGTCAGTGCCGGTTCCCACGATGCGTATATGTACTTCCTCAACAATGAGGGCTCGCAGGTAAACCGGGGGTACCTTCGCTCTTATGTGGAGATAACGGCCTCGACACAGGCTTCAGATGGAATGCCGCTGAACGATTTTGTCGCGTTCTATGCAACTTCCCAGCGAGAGCTTCCGGGTGAAAAGGAGATGATCCAACAAATCGAGGCGATGGCGAACGAACTGACCGCGCGGCGGGATGCCGTGTTGTTGGACTCATACAGCGGTCCTGTGTTGTTTGAAAAGCAGGCGGCGGCAGAAGTCATCGCACAAGGCCTGGGGCCATCTCTCTGCAACGTTCGTGAGCCGGTCTCCGATAACGCACAGCTCGAGCAGATGATCAAGAATCAGCTCGGAGAGAACACGATGCAGAACAAGATCGGCGCAAAAGTACTTGCCGCTTTCATCTCTGTGACAGATGATCCCACAAAGTCTTCTTTCAACGGATCGGCTCTGGTCGGAGGCTATCCCGTCGATGCAGAAGGAGTACCTGCGCGGGAGGTAAAGCTTGTCGAGAAGGGCATTCTAAAAACGCTGCTCACATCCCGGACGCCACACAAGCGCATCCCCGAAAGCAATGGGCATGCCCGGGGACTAGCGCATCAGGCATTTGTCAGCAATCTGTTCGTGACATCGACGAAGACCATGAATGACGCGGAACTCAAGAACGCGCTGGTTGCGATGTGCAAGGAGCGGGGCCTGGACTTTGGCATCGTCATCCGCAAGATGACCAATCCCTATTTCCAGAGACTGACCCGAGATCAGTCTGATCCTATGTCCTCCTACTATGCTGCCACCGGTCCGAAGCCTCTTGTCGGCGTGCCGCTTTCTGTCTTCAAGGTATATCCTGACGGACGTGAGGAACGGGTGCGGGGGATGGAAATCGTTGATATGACGCTGCAGTCCTTCAAGGAGATCACGGCCGCGTCAAAGGGTGCGTATGTGTACAACCACATCACGAGTCAACGGAGACCTTCGTACACAGGCATCTTCGACCCACAGGATACTCGTGTTTCCGTTGTGACTCCGTCATTGCTCTTTGAGAGCATTGACCTGAAGAAAACCTCGGCGCCGCATCGCACAGCGCCAATTGTGCCGCATCCGGTTTTCGGCCAATAGGTCAATTCGCGATCGCGTCCGGTATCTCGATCGGCAGCGCGCAAAACAAATCCCTGCTGGCAGAAGCCGGCAGGGATTTGATCTTTGTAGTGCCCGGAACCTCGATAGAGAACGTCGGGGCAAGCAGGACAGAAGACCATGACCGTTGATGGTACAAATAAAAAACTCCCTTCGTGGGAGTTTTTCTTTGTAGTGCCCGGACCCCGATAAAGAACATCGGGGCAGGCAGGACCGTTCGACCCTTCTTCACTCAGGGTCGAATCCTGAGCTTGTCGAAGGATTCGACTCGCCCTGACTTCGCTCAGGCTCGCTCACGGTTCCTGGCTCTGAAGCGAAGAAGGGTTCTAAAAATCAGAACCCTCCAAAGTGCCCGGAACAGGAACTTTCCACAACTCACGCCCCTGTATCGTGTATTTGAGATGCCACTAAATTCGAAGGTATAGGAATGCAGCTCATTTGCGCTTCTGCTGATACATGAAATCAACCAGTATTGACACCCCACGTATCTTCTTAGCTCTGGCGGCACTTGCTGCTTTGCTGGCATGGTCAGCCGTCACCGAAACACAGGAATCACGGGGTTCCAATCTCACCTGCGACGTCTACTTTTCTCCACATGGAGGAGCTGAGCTTGCTCTGAGCCAAGCTCTCGATAAAGCAAAATCGATCGTCCTTGTTTAGGCATATTCCTTCACGTCGGTCTCGATCGCCGATGCTCTGGTGCGAGCGCATAAAAGGGGAGCCACTGTTCAGGTTCTTTTGGATAAGAGCCAGAAAACGCAAAAATACTCGGTCGCTGAGTGTCTTGTCAAGGCTGGTATATCGACCAAGATTGATGCTGTCCATGCAATCGCCCACAACAAGATCATGATCATCGACGGAAAAACCGTTATCACAGGGTCTTTCAACTTCACAAAATCGGCTGAGGAGAGGAACGCTGAGAACCTGCTGATCATTCACAGCCAACAACTTGCCGATCAATACGTTCAGAACTGGCAATTTCACCAGCGTCATTCCGAACCGTACAATTGGACAACTAGAACCAATCAACGCTTGGCATTACCTGTAATGAGAGCCCGGTCGAGTAACTGAGCCTGAGGAACGGTCCAGAATTGGTTTCATGCTATATTTCGATGGGTCCTTCGAATATTCTACCACTTGGATGACGCGCTAGATTCAGGAGATAAAACACCAAAAGAAAATCCCCAATGATGATGGGGATTTTTTGTGTACGCAATCAGAAATCCTACCAAAGACTTACAATCCTTTTTGGTCACCTCAGTATGATCATCTTCTTCGTCTCCACATATTCTCCAGCCTGCAGGCGGTAGATGTATGCCCCACTCGGAACACCGGCCCGCCATCGAACCGAGTAATACCCCGGTCCAAGCTCTTGCGTCACCAAAGTTGCGACTTCTTTCCCCAAGGCGTCGAACACCTTCAAGGTCACTTGAATGCTCTTGGGCAACGCAAACTGGATAGTCGTGGCAGGATTGAAGGGGTTCGGATAGTTTTGACTCAATGCGAAGTCTTTTGGGATATTGCTACCCAATTGCTCTACCAATGTGGTCAAGATGGTGCGAAACTGCCTTGAGGTCGCGAAGGGGCCATATCCACCATCATTCTTCGCCCTGACCCGCCAGAAATAGACTGTTGCCAACGAAAGAGGACCCACGCTTCTTGATGTCGAACTAATTGTGGAATCATCAACGACGTTAGAAGTGAAGGCTGGAATTGTTGAGAGCTGAAGTTGGTATGAGGTCGACCCGCCAACAGCGTTCCAAGTCAGGACTGGATCTAGAGAAGCATTGATCATACCATCTTGAGGCGATAGCAGTAGAGGAGCCTGCGGCGCAGCGATAACGGTCGTGAAGTTCCACACCGTTGAGTAAAGGCTCGTCCCAGCTACGTTCGTTGCATTCACCCGCCAGTAGTATTTCACGCCATTCGTCAATGGTCCCACCTGTCGCTGGGTCGTGGCGAGTGTCGAGTCGTTCAAGATCGTGGTGACAAAGCTCGAGTCCGTGGCAATTTGCAGCCTGTATGTTGTTGCTCCGGAGGATGCTGTCCATGTCAACGTCGGCGCAATTGAAACATTGGTCGCTGCATTCGATGGGCTGGTAAGCGTCGGCAGTCCCGGTGCTGCTATGATTGTTGTGAAGCTCCCCGGCAATGAATACTGACTCGTACCTGCAGAATTGCTCGCACTTACCCTCCAGTAGTAAGTCGTATTGCCGGTTAATGCGGCGGAAGCCAACGACGTGTCGGTTATCCCGAACTGGTTCACCACTAGACTTGAGAAACTTGAACTTGCCGAGATCTGAACATTGTAACTAGTAGCACCGTAAACAGAGTTCCAAAAAAGCCTAGGTCTGATTGCCACTCCTGTTGTTCCAGCTAGTGGATAAGCAATCACAGGTATCGCAGGAGGAACGGCCAGATTGGCTGAGAAGACGCCATTGGCATGCGTTGCTGCGACCACGAGACCGTCAACGGCTCGGGTGTCAATCATGTCTACGACTACGTTTCCTATCGTCGAAGGTCCCTCCTGCACCCATACAGTAGAGCTACCATTGAGGCTCGTCGTTGAGTACAAACCAGTGCTTGTCCCCACGAAGTACATGGTTGACGAGCCAATGGGTAGCATCGAAACCCAGCGACATGAGGGGCCATTCCCTGTACCATCAGCGTACTGCTCAAGGTTTCCTGAGATGGCTTGCCAGGTGTTCCCAGCATCAGTTGTATAGAAAAGGCTTTGAATATTGTAATTTGATAGAACCAGAATTGCTTTGTTGTAGTCTGATTGATCGACAGCGATACAGCTAACATAAGCATTCAGCGGCAAGCCCTTTCCGATGCCAATGTCGGTTCGAACGGGATCACCGATATTGGCGCCATCGATCCTAAAGAGTTTTCCATTCCAGGTGCCGTAGTACAGTCTGTTCGCTGGTGATTTCGAGATACCAAGAGCGCTAATGGTAGAACCGGACACGACTGAATTGCTTAGCTGTGACCAGTTAGTGCTCGCTTTGTTATTCGAATATGCTGGAATCGTCGTGACGTCGCTGTTCCGCCAAATGCGATCTCCACCTGCCAAGTAAATGAGCTTGCTATTGTTCGGATCCATCAAGAAAGGATTGATAAACAAATAGACTGAATCCGGGACACCAGAGGGATCGAGCCTTGTCCAGTTTGTCCAATTTCCGACGGCATCGAGAGCGGTGCGACAAGCGAATCCATTTTGTGATGACACCAGATAGAAGCTTTTGCCGGCTGCGACCTGACAGTAACTCCCGTCTCCGCCGTATGCACGTACCCAGGCCCCGTACCCGTTCGTCGAAGTTGTCATCCAAGTACCATTGTCCTGCATTCCGCCGATCACTAGAGGGTCTCCGGCTGTCCCATGCTCGACCGAGACAGTATAGAACTGTGTCGTGAAATATCCATTATTGACGGACGTCCATGCTGTTGTTGATGAAAGATTGTTGAGGGTAAGGCTTATGCCACCGTCGTGCCCAGAGAGCATCTTCGTCGGATTCGACGGAAAGAAGACGAGCGAGTGTTGATCGCAGTGATGATTTGGAATCTCCGAGCTTGAATTTGCATCCACATATCCGCCGATCCAATTTGTGTTCTCGGTAGTTGCAAATCCATCCGTAGACCGAAAAAGGCTGGTTCCACCTATGAAGACACAATTCTCGTTATCGGGTTTTACCTTCACCACCAGATCGTAGGAAGATTGAGAGCCAAAGTTTCCATGTTTTCCCCCGAATGCGGGCAGAGCCGAAGATCTATTCTGCCAAGCGCCGCCACTTCCCGATCCATTGCCTGAAATGTATGTGTACTTCCAGAGACTGTGATTGTTGAGACCACCGCCCGGCGTTTCCGATAGGAAGTAGACCACATTCTGATTCGACGATGCGATAGCCAAGACAGTTCGTTTGTATGATGCTGGCCATCCAACGGGGGTAATATTGGTCCACGTCGTGCCATCGACCGAACGCCAAATACCTTGCTGTGGTCCGCCACTGCTCAACGAAGCATAAAGAACTCCCACACTACTTATGGCGATATCGGTATAAATGGAATACGTTGATTGATATCCGCCCAGGTAATATTTCCAAGTGTTGCCCCCATCAGTGCTCCGATAAATGGCTCCGTAGGTGGCCGCATATATTTTGTCAGAGGCTGGGCCACTTGAGGGATCTGTTACAATATTCCACACGTATTCGAAAAGGCCTGTGAATGATTGTGGTGTGTTGACAGAAGTTGCCGCGAGGACATTCCATGCGCTACCACCGTCTGTTGTTTTGAATATACCATCGCCCCTGTACATTGCACTCACCAGCTCGCCGGCAGAATTGCCTTCGTACTCCCCTGTTCCGTAATACCAAATGTTGGTCTTCCCTGCTCTGGTATCTTGGGCCAAACAAGTAACGCTTTGGACATTCATGGCTTTGGAAGTAGCACGATTCCAACTTGCACCACCATCTGTCGATCGCCACATTCCACCGGAGGCTCCTCCGGCCAGGATCACGTTTTCATTTGTCACATCGATGGCCAAGGCGCGCGTGCGTCCACCAACGTTGTATGGACCGCGTTGATTCCATGTCGCTGATTGAACCGTGCCAACCCCTTTGCCAAGGTTCATCACAAGTCCGCGCGTTGGAAGAGTAGCTGCAAATTCTAACTCCTTTTGACGGATTCCTTGCGGAATTTGCTCAGTCTTTGGGTCACGAAGTCGCATGAACTCATATCGCCAACGAGCGTTCGGATCATCTACATCGCCAGCAGATTCTTCTGTTTCCTTTATTCCGAGTCTTGTGACGGCACCATCATCCGTAAACTTGAAGAACAAAATTAGAACCACCCCGGCCAATGTGAGTATCAGGCTGCCGTAAATCGTCTTTCGGTTCGGAGCACGAAGTTTCATTTCTAAACGCCTCCGGGGAAACAAAAATACAGCTATTTCCTACAACGGTGATATTGGTACAACCTGATTCGCATATTCACCTTCTCAACGATATCATCGTCTTCGTCTCCGCCCTCAACTGCTAAACCGACCACATGCTCCATCATCGTTGTTCTCCCTCAAGAATGGTCAGTCCAACCTTACTTGTTGCGTTTTGTACCATCACAAACACCCTGAACCAATAGCAGCTCAAACTTCTCAATGCCGCAGCCCAGAAATGCTAGTCCTGTCTCTTTGACTTTTTTTCTGCGGCGTCTTTGAGAGCCTCGACAATCTTTCTTTCCGCGACGAGATTGACCGACTTTGGCAACCATATGTACTCAAATGCAGTAAATCCCTCTGGATCTCGTAAGGTAATGTCGGCACCCTGTTCGCATAGCAACTCGACGATTTTAACAAACTTCATCTGCGCGGCTAGCATTAAAGCTGTTCGACCGAAGTAGTCTCGCGCATTGATATTGGCACCAGCTTCAAGTGCGCTGCGAACTGTATCCTTCTCCCCACCCAAGACAGCCTCGAACAATCGCACATCTTGTCGCCGCATAGAATCAGATATCATCGGTGCAGCAGAAGCAATACCGGGCCCGAATTTCAGGCTATCTATTTTGTAGACAAGTAACGAGTAATATGGCACAGAGTACCTCTCAAAAAGAACCTCGGCAAAATCACAATCGATTCGCATGAAATCGTCGTAGGAATAGCAGACAAACTTGGACGTATCGGTCCCAAGACCCTTTGTTACGAGAAGCCCTGATTCTTCATCCACTAAATACTTTGGCAGATTTATTGCACCTGGCGTTTCAAGACCTACGTTAGGTGGCGAAACAACAAGTTCAACTCTTCTGCCAGATGTAAGATCCACGAGAGTTAATCCGGCGCCATTTGAGTAGCACGGCCTTATATAATATCCTCCCTGAAGACTTCGAAGATGATTCTCTCGGGCTTGCCGTCTCTGCAGTTCTCCTAATTGCATCTGCTCCTTGCTAACACTGCGCGCCCACCCACTCAGAATCACGTCCCGAATCGCTTTCGCAGCATCCTCTATAGCCGATGCAAGAGCCATGCCGGCCTGCAGCCGTGCCGCACTTTGGGACGACATGATAGATATCTCTCGTTTGTCTAGTGCAATCATTCTTTGTGTGCTCGTCGAATATGGAGAGTGTAGAGTGGATTGGGTTTGGCGGTACACATTCGCTTGATCTGCTCGCGCTTGTCTATAAAGGGCATCCGACATCGCCTCTGCACCTCGCATCCAATTAACACTCCTGCTACTCGTCAGTAAAGTATCCCTTTTCCCTATTGCACCAGCTATCATTCCGTCCATTTTTGAGTCAAGGTATTCCGACGTATATCTTCTTCCTCCTGGCACCGTGTGAAAGAAACCCACTTTGCCATCGGAGAGATCAATACCTACGGCTCCAGACTCACGAGCGACAATTATTCGATGTCCCACGACCGACAGCAAATCCAAGAGAACGCTAGGCGGAAGTTCGGTAGGTATCTTGGTGGAATATTCTGGATGGCCGTCAATTGCATTAAGCGCAACGAGTCGGTTGGCGGTTGTGTAGAATAGAAGCCCATTGTAGCAAACGATCGGGCTTCTGATTTGCTCTGCTTCATGAATTCTCCATAATTCCCGGCCACTCGCGCTATCCAGTGTTACTATCACTTGTGGATCCTCACCTCTTATACCGCGAAGCAAAGCATGCAATCTTTTTCCAGACACAGTTAGTAGTTCTATTTTGCCACCCGCCAGTCGTTGGGTCCACATCCTGCTGCCATTCAAGGACGACACCAGACAAAGCGTGTCACCTGTTGCCAGGGCAAACTCTTGCCCCATTGTCGTAATGAATCCACCTGCCTGTGATGTCATTGTCCAAAGGATTCTTCCGTCCAGCACATCGATTCGAACAATTCGCATTCCGGAGATAATTACTCCGGCAGAATCTGCAATCACCTCCAGGCCAATTCCTTTGGAATCAAGGATATTGTCGACGTTCGCCTCCCATACATAGGCACTATCGGTCAATTCAATAGCAGATAAATGAACTGTGCTACCGCGCGGTTCTGCGACCACGACGATGTTCTTTGGTTCTATAATAGACAGCGAGGTACCAGCATTCCCTTTCCAGGACCATATCAGCCGCCCATTAGTTGAATTGATCGCGTACAAACTTGTAGTGTCCTTCTCATTGGTTCGAAGCACAATTGCCGACTTGGAGACACCAACTACCTCTTGATTTGCTCCAAGTTCTCGCCTAGACAAAAGCCAGAGTGTGTCCCCTGCAAGATAATTCACCACCATCAACTTGTCCGGACCAAAATCACGGTCAAAACCAGCGAACTTTGCCTCCGAGCGCGAGTACCATGTGCCAATAAGAACTTGGCCTTTTGATAGCATCTCCAAAATATCCACCTCACGCGACTCAATGCGTTGTTGCTGTACAGGGGGTGGCTGGTGACTCGCGATTCGTACAGCAGCCAATGATGTTTCTTTGATCGTATCTAGGAACGGACGAGCGCAGCCTTCAGAAGTCAAGACCAAGATCGAGCCGGCAATAATTAACAGGACTAATCTAGACTCGACAAAGGCTTTAGCGCGCTTCATTAGAAACGATGGAAATGTATCTTTCATGTATCCTCCCAGTCAGGATGAAACGAGGAGCAATGCACACAGTTTCTTTAGATGAACCTTTATTGGTTTTTGTATCACCCTAGTTTGACGGAACCCAGTCATCCCCTAACACTTCACAAGTGCAAAAGGATAATTTTGCCTGCATACGTTATTTTGTGAGCATCATCTTCTTCGTCTCCACGAATTCCCC
>JBGPAN010000008.1:0-24639 GCA_041480785.1 Bacteroidota bacterium
AGGCCGGAGTTTTGCGTACAGCTTCCTTCAGATTCCATCTCACGATGGACACCCTTGCTGTTCGGCTAATGGTTCCCATCATCGAGGTCCATAGGGGACTTGCACCCCCAAGTCATTGTGCCATGCCTGGCATACCACCAACAAAAAGGGGCTGGGCATTTCGCCCAGCCCCTTAGAATGGCTTACTTCAAAAGTATCATCTTTTTCACAGCCAGGAAATCACCTGAGGAGAGTGTGTAGATGTAGATACCACTGCTCAATGAACTTGCGTCGAAATTCACCTCGTGAGTTCCGGCAACATAGTCACCGTCCACCAGCGTCGCAACCTGTTGGCCGAGAGTATTGAACACCTTCAGCGTCACCTTTCTATTTTTCGGGAGTTTAAAGGTGATGTTTGTCGACGGGTTGAACGGGTTGGGATAGTTTTGGCCCAGCGAGAACTCCGTCGGAATCGACACGGGTTTGTTGTCATTGACGCCCGATACCGTTGCAAGCCACGCCGCCTTCCTTGTCGGATACCAATTCAAGTCCCCAACAGGAAAACCACCGTCCCCTTTGGTGTACGAGAGAGCTGTGGTCCCATACGATCCGTTGATCGGGCCCTGTCCATTCGCATCCTGATACGTCCAACACCAGTTTTGAGGAAGTATGGTTGAGTTCGGAAATCCAATAGCCGAATCAATAAAGCTTATGATCGATGGAGGCAGGTGCTGGAACGTCAGTGGTTCCGTGAAGTACGCCTTCGATGAGTCCGCCGTCAGTTTCATCAGGGTGGGAGTGAAAATTCCCGGCGCTTTGGTTGAGTCTTTCCACTTGACCCAGAGATCTTTGTACGCCTGGTCCCACCAGACGTTGTTGTTTCGCACGGTGATCTTGCGATTTGTGAGCAAGTAGGATGTATCGATGGTCACAACCCACATCTGATTGTTCTCGGGTTGTGTCTGCTCGCTGATGTTACTTGGAAAATAGCCAGCGACTCTCCTAAAGTTAGCACCGAATCCTATCTGATTATAGAAGATGTTGTTGGTGATCTTCATCTCCCGTACTTTTCCACCCTGCAAACCGCCATGGTACCCCTCATTCGTGAAACCGGTGTTATGATCAAATTCAAGATAGCCGACGAAATTCGTCATGTCTCTAATGATTCGATCGGTGAGATCAAAGAACGTCGTGTTTCGTATGACAATCGAATCGGTGTAGGCTGATGACCGGACATCGATAATTCTCCCGTTGCCTCCCAACGTTTTCGGATGTCCATGACTGTGGATAAGACAATCCTCGATGTAAAGACTGCAGCTGTCGCTCTGTATTGTAAGGGCGGATCCTCGATCATGCACGATTTCGCAATCCTTCACCCAGAGACTGGAGCCACCGTACAGGTTGATAGCTCTGTTCGAGACAACGCCATTCAGCGTCTGTTGTTCGATTGTCAACCCCTCCAATTTCCCGCTGGCTCGAAAATTCAACACTTGCACACGTGCGTTGGCAGAATTTTCTTTCGCGATCAAGTACGGCTTGTAACCTGTTCCCGCTTCCGCTTTGAGATAGAGAAAGAAGTTTACGTCTATCACCGAGATAAGAGGATACGTTCCATCGCGTTTGAGCACGTAGATCGTCTGCGTGGGCAATGCTGCAGTTCTGGCAGCGGAATCTGCCTTGATGGTCAATGCTATCTGATCGTCAATATTCGGTGGCACGGTGACCAGCCGCTGGCCAAGTCCTGTGCACACCAAAATGATCAACATCGCAAAAATGATGATTAATCTGTTCATCTGTGTTCCTCCTCTTGTTGGATGATGAGATTTGCAGACAGCCTGTCGCTGCAATCAGTTCTTTGTTAGAAGGTAACCTCCACGCTAGCACTGCCAGTCATTCCATAATACACATTGTTGGTCAGGTATGTGTCCGATCCAAAATACGCCTGGTCTGGCTGATTCGTGATGTTGATCAAGTTGACATTGAGATTCAACCATTTCGTGAATCGATATTTTACTGTCGCGTCCAACCGGGTGAAACCCATAGTCCACGTATCTTCCACACCCGAGGCTTGTTGCCCAACACTGCTGATGCTCTTGCCATAGTGAGCGTACGATAATCTTGTCGATAATGAACCGACATCATATCCGAGTGCAAGATTGATGATTCCGTTAGCCTGACCTGGCATCGTGCCTTCGTGTCCGTTGTCCACGACATAGCGATTCAGAATCGGATTCCGCGGAGTCCCCAGGTTCTCTGTGATGAGCACGTAGTTGGGATAGTACGTGGATGACCAGACACGTGAATAGTTTGCGTTAAAAACGATGCCTTTCAGCATATCAGGCATTCCCGGATAGTAAGCCAACTGTGTTTGCCATTCGACTTCGATACCCCGGACCTGAGCCCGATCGGCATTTTGATAGGTGGTCCAGACAAGTGGTCCAGTCAACGTCGCCGGCAACGCCAAAGCGAGGTAGTCTTCCGGTCTGTATGCTGACGTTACGGTCTGATAGAAGATGTCCCTCAGGTCTTTGTAGAAACCGCTGACAGAAAAGAGTCCAACTGCGTTGTCGTAGACAGAAAGAGTAACATTGTAGTTGCTGATTTTTGTTTCTTTCAGCGAGGGATTGCCTCCTGCGATCTTGCCATCCTGCTGATTATATCGTACCCAGGGAGAAATCCAATAGAAGTCAGGTCGCGACACCGACTTATTCACAGAAGCACGAAGATCCAGACCTTCCAATATTTGGAACTTCAGGTGAAGATGAGGGAACCAGTGGTCTGTCTTTCTGTACGTCGTCGTATCCCTCAACTGTCCCTGACGTCCGTACTGTTCATAGGCCGAAGTCCACGCTGACTGATACCAGTTGTTTTCGTGTTCATAACGCGCACCGCCGATAATCGTCAGGAACCCGCCGACCTTGATCTCTGCCATCATGTACCCTGCTGACAACACTTCCTGCAAGGTGTAACAATCCGAAATCGTGTTGCGGTCGAAGGAATAGTTGGAGTCCCGCTGCTGCCTGTTCCAATCTGCCAGGACGTTCCTGTCATAGACAGGAAACATCTTGTATTGGTTATTCACGATGTTCGAAAACTCTGTCGGCGACGTGATGAAATTCTCGCTCGTGATGAATCCGTTGGCATTGATGGACAGTTTCTTGTCATAAAACAACTGCGACCTTGGCACGAACGCCACCAGATAGTATGATTGCTGGCCATGGCCATCGGCTTCGTTGTCCCTGTTCGATTCAGAGTATTTTACGCCCCCCTTGAAAGAGCCGGTGAGGAGATTTCCAATTTGCCATGGTATTTTCAGATTATATTGCGCCGCATAGTCTGTCTGTACCATTTTGTTTGGATAATCATAGTTGTTCGTCAGGTAAATCTGTGTCACGTTGTCTTTCGCGGCCGGATAATACGTTGACGTGTTTGTCGCTTTGAGGATCGTCTTATCGAACGGGGATCCTTGGTCCAACGTCATTTGAAAGTCATAGGAATTGTCGTTGACAATACGATACGAAGAGAGTGCCCAATCCATCTTCATATTCCAAAGTGTGAGCTCACCATTCAGAGCGTACGAGAATCCCGACAAATCAGTCTTCTGGTCCTCGACGAAGTATTCTATTTTGTCGCCATCGTTGGGAAGAAATTTCTTCGCCGTGGCGAAAGGATTTCTTGAAGTGATGTTGTAGAGACTTGTCAGCCAGATTCTCCCCTGATCAAACAAATAGTCCAGGGTCAGGCTGGCACCGCCCCGCTTTCGTATCTCAAGCACATTAGCGATTGAGGTATTCGTGCCAAGAATCTCAACTTGAGTTTTTGTAGAATCGGTATACCCTCCTACTTTGTAGGAGCCCTTGAAACTCTCGGAAGAACGGTTCACTTTCTCGTAGTTCGCTGTCGCCACGATACCGATTGCTTCACCAAAGAAGCGGTTACTGTATTCTCCGGAGACCTTGAAGTCACCGAGGCTGTTTTCCAGTTGGTTATACCCCGGGGTAATTTTGAACTGGATTTTTTGTTCGTCGGGCGCTTTCTTGATCTTCAGATTCACCACCCCACCGACCGCATCTGCATCCATATCCGCTGTCGGGGACTTGAACACTTCGATGCCCTCAAGAGCATCGGACGAGACCATACTGAGATCAACCGACCGATTGGTCGTCGAGGTCGCCGGCATCTTGATACCATTTACCGTCGTTAAGTTCAGTTTCGGCTCCATGCCGCGAATCACAACCTGATTTGCCTCTCCTCCGTCTCGTTTAAGCGAGATCCCGGGCAGCCGGCCGATGGCCTCTGCCGCATTCGCATCCGGAAGTTCTCTGATGCGATCCGCGGCAACAACACTGACCATCGTGTTGGAAGTGATCTGGTTGTTCATTGCCGCAACTTGTCCGCGCATTTGTGCGGTCACGACCACTTCTTGTCCCTGAATCACCGTTGGTGAAAGCTCGAAATTCATCAGAACCAGCGCACTGGATGTGATATTGACGCGCACCTCCTTGGGAGCATAGCCAATGCTGGAGACTCTCAGCGTATGCCTTCCCAAGGGAATCCCATTGATTCTGTACTGTCCGTCGACATCGGTCGCACAACCAAGTCCACTACCCACCAGGAAGACATTGACCCCGATCAGTGGGCTCCTCGCGAGCGAATCCGTAACGGTTCCTCTCAATGCTCCCTGACCATACAGTATGCCCGGCACCATGAGCACAAAAAGCAGTGCCAAGATGGAAACCAATTTCTTCATGATCGTTCTCCATTTCTCGTTTGACATAACACCGTGAACCCACCCATGCTGGAGCTTCCGGACATATGAGCGGTCACTCTTCTTTGTATTCAAACCAGTCGAAATCTGCCACATTCTTGCTCGCCGCACCGTTGCTGCTTGCGTACAAGCCGATGTACGTACCGACAAACCCGCCTGCGTTCGTCCGGCTAAGGGTTCTGCCATCTACATGTTCCCGCAGAACCTTCCACTCGCCAGACAGGGAAGCAACATAGAAACTATAGTCCTGACCAATCGCTTCCACTTTCAAATACACCCGCTTGCTCGCACCTGGAATCTCGGCGAGTGTTTCTTCTTTTCCTCCGTGACGTTTCGTCAAGCGGATGACAGTCTCTTTTCCAGATCGCAAACACTCCATGCGGAACTGAAATTCGGGGTTTTGAACCAGCACCAGACCTGCGCTTTCGTTCGCGTTTTTCGGCACAAATTCCATCGCGGTGGAAGTAGAGAAGTTGATATGCTGCTGGCGACGTCCGACAAAACTTGGGTTTTCCCATTTCGTAATCATCTCTTTGCGCAGCCTGAGTCGAAGGAATCCGGGACGGTCGGTGAGACTGTAGAAATTCTCCCGCGGTGTTCGAAGAACGTTCCACGAGAAACCGAGCACATTGCCATCGAAGTTCTCGCAGGCCGGTGTTGAGGGGACTCGCCATAGCGGAAGGTTTGGAACGGCTGATTCTTCCAGCACTTTTCCGTGACCCGGATTGACGACCGGCCAGCCATCCTGCCAGACAACGGATGCCAGAAACGTTTCTCTCCCAAGGTTGTAGTGGAAACCGCCGTACGGTCGCACACCAAGCAACACCATCCACCATTCGCCATTCTGTGTCTCCGTCATATCGGCATGACCCGTGCAGGCGATCGGATAATCCGAACCAAGATGACGGTGTGTCAGGATGGGGTTCTTCTTGTTCCCTTCATAGGGTCCGCGAAGGTTTTTGCTACGAAAGATTGTGACGGCGTGGTTGTCCCCGGTGCCTCCCTCAGCGATCATAAGGTAATACAACCCGTTCACTTTGTAAAGATGTGGCGCTTCCGCGTTGCTTGCTCCGTGCAAGGCCCCTTCGTTCAGAATGATGCTGCGTTCACCGACAAGTTTCATTGATGTGAGATCTATTTCCTGGAGCCAGATGGAACGGTACTTCGAATCTTTGGGAATGGAATCGGGCCTTATGTTTCCTGTATAGTACGCTTTGCCATCGTCGTCAAAAAAGAGTGAGGGATCGATCCCCGGAGCATTTTCAATCCAATGAGGATCGGACCACGGACCAGCGGGATTCGTGGCTGTGACTATAAAATTCCCTTTCTTGCCGACAAGAGTGTTGATGACGTAGAATGTTCCGTTGTGCTGGCGAATCGTAGGAGCGTACACTCCACCAGAGGGCCGAATCGAATCCAACTCAAGCTGCGAAGGCCTGTCGAGAACGTGACCGAGCTGATTCCAGTGAATAAGATCTTTGCTGTGGAATATCGGTATGCCCGGATAGTACTCGAACGTCGATGTCACGAGATAGTAGTCCTCACCTACGCGGCAAATCGAGGGATCGGGATAGAAACCAGGAAGTATAGGATTGCGGAATGTCGCTGCCTTGGCCGGTAGGTTCTGGCCCACAATCGGAGGCACGCTCAAAAGACAGAATATTGCACAAATCCCCAGTGTTTTCACTGTCTTTTGGGGGTTCATTCTCTGTGAAGTTCGAGAATTTGTTCGTATGTTATGCCGTTGAGGATTGAATCCTGCTCCCCAAGGGCACAACTCCGCGGAGTTTTCCCTCGAGAGAAAGATCAAGGGATACGGTTTGGGAATGTAAGCTAATCAATATAGCTCTAGACCTTGCCATTACGCAAGAAAATAACCGTTGACGGGGCACGAATTAACGGGTAAATTACCTCCGCTTTTATTGACATTTTCCCCATGCTCGAGCAACCTCAAATACACGTCATCCTCGCCGACATTCTTGAGAGCCAAGAGTTCAAGGATTCCCAGCGGTACCGCGAATTGCTGCAGTACCTGGTGGAGGAATCGATAGCCGGACGGTCTCCAAAAGAGACCACAATCGGAATGCAGATTTTTAGCAAGGATTCCTCCTTCAATTCGAAAGAGGATGCGACCGTCAGGGTGTACATCAATAACCTGCGGAAGAAGCTCGAACACTATTACCTTACAGCCGGAAAAACTGCTTCCTACAGACTTGTCATTCCCGTTGGCCATTACAAAGTCGATTTTCTTCTTGCCGAAGGTCATCCCAGCCCGAAGACCTTCACCAACCGAACTCTCCTGTGGGGTCTCATTTTCGGTGGCTTAGCTTGCGCCTTTCTTCTTGGCTACTTTTCCGGGTCTTCGTCTCGGTCAAGCCCGCAGAGTCCAAGCCCCCCCAACCCTATCTGGAATGAGTTTTTCCGACCCAACGGCAGGCCGACGCTCATCGTTCTTGGTGACTATTTCTTCATGCGTGAAATAAATCCGATAAGTTCCTACTACCGGACCATCACGATCAACAATCCCGAAGAACTGCAAGAAAGGCTTGCGAAAGATCCCGCGTTCGCAAAACGATACAAGCAAAACGAGTTTACATTCCTTCGTCCCAGCTCAACCTGGGGGCTGACTCAGGTTATCCCGATCCTCCAGAAATCACCGCGAGGATACTCACTTAAACTGGCGTCAGAGATCACGCCGGCCGATTTCAAATCAAACAACATTGTCTTCATCGGAACTCTCAAAACAATCTATAGCTTTTCCAAATTCCTTCACATTTTCGGAATGCAGCGCACGACAACGCCGTATGAGTCGATTGCGCTTCATAGTCAGAACGAGGATTCGATTCAGACATTCGGGGTTGGTCAACAGCGAAGCAGCGACTACGTGAAGGACTTCTCCATCATTGCGAAGGGGGCTGGACCGGAAGGCAGCACGATTCTCATGCTTCTCGGGTTCACTGAGAATGGTGCTATTGCCGCACCCCGCGCTGCAACCGACAGCTCGCTGTTGAAAGCCATTGCACAAAAATTCCCCCATCAGGTATTTGCAGATCCTTTCTACTTCACGCTCGTTATCGCGACCGAAGGGATTTCCGATGCGGTTTTCAAGTCGGAGATCCTCTACTTCTTGCAGAATGAGCCGCACCACAGTTTTACAGGTGCGGGCGAGAGAGACTCGACAAAGACAAAATAGGCGTGGTCAAATCAACGCAACAAAGCCCGTTCACTTCTGTGACGGGCTTCGTTGTTTGTGTCTCTTCGTTGACGATTGCTGATGAATCGGGTGCACTGGGATTTGGTCTGTTAGTTCTTCAGTACGAAGCCGTCCTTCTCTTTCTCAAAAAGCCACTTGAATCCCTTGCCATCCCGAGTCACGCTGACTTCTAACTGATTTGGATTCACCTGCGCCACCCTGGCCGTTTTCACAATACTCTCCGCATCCTTCTGATCGAGCACTGGAAGCAGAATCGAGAGAATCACCGAAGATTTGGATTTCGCTTTTATCACTGTTTCGAGATAGGGAATCCAATTCAAACGCGAATCTTCTGTGACTGGAACTGCGGCAACCTTGTCTTCGACAATTTCAAAACTATTGTCGAGAACAAGGGGAATGAACGCCATCATGTGCCGCTGAGACGTGAGGAGGGCGAAATCTCTGTATACTTTGTAGTCCACGCCTGTTAGCAAGGGGGCGCGGGCTTCGCGCATCGGACGGGATTGCGTCGCCGCAGCGCCTGGGAAGAATCTTGCCTCGATGGTAGAACCAGGCGCCGCATCAACCTCATCAACAATCAACGTCGTGACCGGTTTATCCAGAACGATACTTCTCCTCCATTTCTTCAACTCCTTGCCCGGATATGCCTTGGTTGGATCCATCAGGACATAGTCTCGGTTGGCTCTCGTCTCAAATTTCAAAATCTCGCCTCCTATCCCTTCCTTCCAAGGCTGGTCTTTGAGCTTTGCTGAAATTTGTTGTTCACCATTCACGAAGACCAGATTATGCCCCCCGCTCGATGCGTAAGGATAGAGCCATCGTTCCTCGTTGAAATAGATCTCGTCATATTCCATCCTCCCGAGATCACGAATGAAGGGAACGTTTTGCCACATCAGAGTAAACTGACCGCAATCGAGATGCCCATGATGCGGATCGTCGTTGTAGCCGGCTTTGCAGGCAATGGTGACCGTCGCGGGATCGTTGAAGTCGCTTCGCATGACGGCCCAGTTGATGCTCTTGAAGAGCTTTGATTTCTGCTCGGGTTCGACTGCCTTCACCGTTGTTCGAGGCCAGAGGATGTCGAACAGAGTTGTTCCTTCTTCAAAATACTTGTTTCGGTACCAGGCCGCCGTTGTATTGCGCGTCTCTTCTGCTAGTTTGTTCACCGTCGTCACAGACCCTGCAACACCACCCCCGCTGTCCTCAAAATTCACCGACACCATGTACGCGAGAAAATCAAGGGGATGATCAACAATCTTCTTGTGCTTAAACAGGTCATACTTGCCCCGAGAAAGTCGCTTGAGGACATCCGCAAAATGACCACTGACCTGCATCATGTATCCATAGTATCCCCTCCCCTCCTGCCATCCGCCATCGTCACCGATCTGGTCGTACGTAAGGTTGATACGGTTATACGCCTCGGCGGCAACGTCAACGAGCTGCGGATGTTCTTTCAAGAGGCTCATGGCCGTGATCCCAAGACCTGAGAAGCAGATCGCCGACCAGTTGCAGCGATGTGCCGTTGACCACCAGAAGAACTCATAATTCCCTCGAACCCTTGTGATCGCTTTTTCAAGAAGTCCGTTGCGAATCTTGTCTCGTTCCTCTTTTGTCAGAACAGGATAGACCCAATCATAAACCGTCGACACAGCGATCGACTTGCCAGCTGCGAAGATGTCGTACGAAAAAACCACCTGATCGTCTGGTACATTCCACGGCCACACACGAGGATAGATAATTTCGAACTTGTGAGCATGGTCTACCCATTCAACAAGATCGCTTAATGCAATGGCAAACTCGATAGCCTTTCGTGCGTACTTCACTTCTCCCGTCATCTGATAGAGGAAGGCCAGCTTGAGAGCGCCGTCGCTGATTTCCGTAGCGTAATCTTTTGCTTCGTCGCTGCCGACAGCATATCGGGGATGTTTCAGCTGAGTGGGGGGTGGATTTTTGACGGGCACATAGAGCAATCGATGGCCCTCCGCCACCAGACCTTCCATGATATGCTTGCATTCGGGATCTGTCTGGATCCGCTTCAATATGGCGGGCTTGTCCTCATTGGTGAAATAAAGGTATGGGTGCTGCAGTCTCTCGATTGTGATAGCCTTCGCTAAATCCTGCACAGTTATCTGAGCCTCTAGCGAGGAAGCGATCAGTACGATGAGCGTACAGATTGCTGCCATGGTTCTGAGTGTTGTGCTATCATTCCTAACGCCTGTCATAGATGTCCTTTCCGCTAAGCAATGGTTTCTCCTGGTTGAAGATCACTCCGTCTGTGTCTATGTCCTTGATTTCGTTCTCGTCGTTGTCCCAATTATTGCGTTCTCGAAAATCGACCGACGAAGCCTCCGCCATCGATCATATCGATCTTGAGCTCATTGCCACGGCGAAAGTCCGAGGACTCTGTTATCACCGTACCCGAATTCTGTGGATCGTCCCGAACGAGGTGTCCTTTGTACACTCCGTCGCCGAGGAACAAAAGCGGCACACTCACGGTTCGCGCCGTGCCACCATTCATGAGGGCAACGTACCAGGTTGTGCCAGTTCGTCGAGCGTAAACTACAAGTTCGCCAATCTTCGACTCAGGCAAAACAATCGTCTCATCCCAAACTGATGGAATGCCCTTGATCAACTCCACAGCCGGACTGCGCAAAATGCTGTCCGGGTGAGCCGCTATCGTCAGCAACGGACTTGAGAATACAGCCATGGTAGCGATTTGATGCGCCCAGCTTGTATTGCGCCTGCGTTCGCTGAAGATCATCGTTGTGTAATCTGCCGGACCAGCCAGGTAACGGGTAAAGGGTAGTATCGTTTGGTGTCTGGCCCGATCCACCAGTCCTCTCGACTCCATACCGCGAATCCCTTCACGGACCAGTTCGTTTGGCCACGTCCGATCACGACCTGTTGGCTTGTTGGCGCCATGGAAGACAACCAGAATCTGATACTCCGCGGCTTTGCGCAACATCTCCTCATAGACGTCGATGATTTCCTTCGCTTCGTGATCGAAAAAATCAATCTTTGCCCCGACCACTCCCAAATCGTGAAGCATCTTGAAGAACTCTTCTCGCTCTTCCGGAGTTCGCAGTTCCTTGCTGTGCTTCCAGAACCAGACACCAACACCCTGACGGCGGGAATAGTCCACCATTTCTTTCCTCTGCTCCATCGTCCATCTGCTCCAGACGCCCTCGATGACATGATGCTCAAACCCGAGCTTACCTGCGAGCCGAGAGAACTCCTTGAGACCCTCGAATGAACCGTCCCCACCATCGACATAACGCCAGACGGCCCGGCCTGGCTTTATCCATGCAGTTTTGATCCCTTCAGGAAAGAGTTTCGGATCCGGAGCGGGACAGAGACTAGGAATGATTGTGCTATTGACAAGAGAGTTCAGATCATGACCCACCATGATCACTCTCCACGGCGTGGTGATCACACCCTTGATACCAGCAGCTTGACCAAGGCGCTTGCCTTCATCCCTACCGTAGCGCAGCTCGAATGGATAGTTCAGTGGTTGACGATGACCGAGTCCTATGATCCACCCTCTTCGACCGTCAGACTCCAGACCCATTCCACTGTAGTTGACAAGATTAGCTTCGGTGATCGCGGCGTAGCCAGTTTCATTCGGCAACTTGATTGTGACGGGCGGCCCAGCCCATTGGCCCAGCGGGACATCGGCGATGTTCTGCTTTGCGTACTCAGCCTCATAATGGCCGTCCAAATCGTGATACCAGACTGTTGAGTTTTGCGGAACCACGAATGTTGTATACTCGTCCGGAACGCGTACAGCAGAGTCAGGACCTGGAACGAAGTGACGGAATGCAATCCCGTCGTCGAACACCCGGACCTCTAGAGTGTATCGTGTAAACGAGAGGTCGTGCTGCAGCGAGATCCTGGCGCCGTTACACTTGTTCGTCGCCACACTGTGTGCTCCGTACCATGGAAATGATTCGTCGATCTTGTACAAAACAAGTGTGTCGAAGACGACTCCCGATGACAGATCATATCCGTCGACCTTCATGACAATCAGAGACGGGTCCAGGACAACTGCTGCTTCCAGCTTCACCGTGAATGTCAACCGTTCAGCATTCGGCAGCAATGAAAATGCCACTTTCCCGTTGGGACTCTTGACATCGATCTGTTTCATCGGCACCACCCGAATGAGGCGCCTTGATCGTTGTTCCCTTGATTGAGATTGAGCCAATCCAATCTCGGACCCGATGAGAGCACCCAACAGGGCGGCAACAAGAGTGAGATTGAAAATTGATTTCATTCTTCCCTGTTCCTCAGTTTGACGCCATTTCGAAGACAATGACCGAATCTATCTTATCCGGCGCCTCCGGCGGGAGAGAGACCATGATCTTGTTGCCCTCTTGTTTCAGCGACAGCGGCTGTTGTTTCGAATCAGCGAGGAAGTACGTTTTCACAACTTTTCCACTGACCCCTGTCAACTCGAACGAACCGGATGGCCATTTGAAGATGTGAATGAACAACTTTCCGGGCTTCGTCGTGCAGCGCCATTCTGTTTTTGCATCAAAGAGTCGATTTCCCCGCGTATCTTTCTTGGAAGTGTCGGGATTCGGTGAGCCAAACTCAGGACCGAACGGCGTCGGTCCGGCACCACAGATTGATTCGCCATTGACTTTGAGCCATCGCCCAACGGCCCGCAGGTTGTCCTGGCTCGGCTGAGGAACAATGCCCTCGGCGGTCGGTCCGACATTCAGCAGATAGTTGCCTCCCTTGCTTACAATATCGACAAGTTTGAACGTCAAATCTCCCGGCGTCTTCCAGTTCTGATCGTAGCTTTTGTAGCCCCACGTGTCGTTGAGGGTTGCTGGTACTTCCCAATCTTCCCGGACGACTTCATTGGGGATCCGATTGTCCCCCATTGAGCGGTAGTCTCCGGCCATGCCAAGTCTTCCGTCGATCAAACAAGCAGGTTGCAGAGAGCGGAGAATATCAACGAAGCGCTGCGCCCTATCCTTGTTCATCATGCGCGGCGTGTCGAACCATATCAGGCAGACAGGGCCATACTCTGTCAGGAGCTCTTTCACCTGAGGTTCCGCTTTGTCTCGCAGGTATTGATCGAAGTTCTTCAGTGAATCAATGCCGAAAACCCAGGTGTTACCTGCCCCGTTCGGCTCGTGCCAATCCTGCGCCTGCGAGTAATAGAATCCGAGTCTCATCCCGCGCTTCGCGCATGCATCGGCCAGTTCTTTGAGGACATCTCGTTTGAACGGAGTGGCATCGACGATATTGTATTTACTGACCTTGGAATGGTACATCGCGAATCCATCGTGGTGTTTGCTCGTGACGACGATATACTTCATTCCCGCATCTTCTGCGAGTTTCACGATGTCTTCAGCCTTGAATTTCACAGGATTGAATTGTGTAGCGAGCTGCTCATACTCCTTGACCGGAATTTGTGCGCGATTCATTATCCATTCTCCGATACCGGCAATCCGCTGTCCCTTCCATTCGCCGGCGGGAACGGCATAGAGCCCCCAGTGAATAAAGAGTCCAAATTTTGCATCCCGGAACCATTTCATCTTCGCGTCCTGAGCCGGATTTTGCGACCACACATTGGCTGTTCCGGCGAAGGCCATGATTCCTACAAGTGTATAACGAAACCAGAAAGTCGTGGTCAAGAATCGTTTGCTGCACAGAAGGATCTTCTTCATCGTTTCGCACTCCTCATAGTAGTTTATTCTCGAAGGTTCATTTCTGTTCAAGTTCTCCAAACATGACTCCAGCGGGATTGTTGTATTCGAGTGCGGCCTTACGAACATATTCTTTGAACAGCTCTGGCGTGTTGTAGACAGCCCCTTCGCTCCACGCTCCGGCAATCATATACTCGAACGATCGGTCCTCAGTCACAGGAATCTTGAATGTATGATTGTCTCCATAGGAGCGCACGTGGACATAGTGCGGTTTGTAGATATCCTTTACGACAAGTGCCGACCCGACAAATTCGACTTTGTGCCCTTTTTGTCCGGTATCGTCGTCAGGGTCCGAGACATTTTCAGCTCCTGTCCGAATGGCAATCCCTTTCTCGACCAGGTTCTCGGCCTCGACCGTGTTCGCCTTGATGCCGCATCCGAACTGGACACCTGTCACCGCAGGATCGAACCTTGTGTACTTCACCCTGCAAGTGGAATAGTTTTGGTTGGTGTAGGCTGTGTAGTATTGCTCGAGCTCGTAGTAACCACTTCCTGTGCTCCAATTCATTGTCTTCACACGGATCGTGCTTCGTACCGGTCCATTCACCACGACGTCGAACGCATAGCGAGTATCCGTGAGCTGGTCTTCGTTAAAATTACGCTCAGAGATCTTCGGACCTGGAACAGGTGTAAACCGAGGAATCGAGACGGAGTCGGGGTTCGATATCTGCTCAAACAATCCGATTCCGCCCGCGCCGAATGAACTGCTGACTCCCATGATATCGGACCCGTAGTCGATGTTCACTCTGGGCACACCGTTGTATCCACAATAGTTGTGGATGCACATTTCCTCCGACATGAGGACCGGCTTGCGTTTGCCATACATGTCGACGCTGGTCGGAAACCACAATTTCCAGCCGACGTTGGCCGACTCCCACCAGGGGATAATGTGGCGACAGTAGCTCCCGATGGTTGCATGCGCGCCGTGTTCGTTCCATCCACGCCCGGAAAAGCCGAAATAGATATACATGGTTTTGGACTCACGCGGTCGAAGGTTCGTCTGGAAAAAAAGCTCGTCCCAGACACCATCTTTGTCGAGATCATCCAACTGATAGAAGATCTGATGACCGTTCGTTTCCTTGCGGATGCCATGTCCCCCTGCAAAAGCGAATTCTTCTTTTGTCGGCTCGGGTTTTGACGGGAGCGAAGGATCAACAACCGTCACCCACATTTCGTGTAGCTTTTTGATTGGAAATTGATCCCTTGTGATGACCACCGGGCAGTTCGAGCGCTCGACATCAAGCGTATTTACAATTGTCACTTTCAGCCGTTTCGTAGGTGTGAAGTCACCTTCCGTGTACCATTTTTTATCGTCCGCGTGAAGGAAGCTTATGCCAAGAATCAGAGTCGCCAGTACCGTGTTCCTTATCATGACGATGCACCTTTCATCGTTTTCATTAATTGTGATCTAACCGGTTCGTAAGAATCCAAACAGGATTCTTCCCCACATCGTATGTAGCAAACGGGACTAGTTGCCCGCTCCGGCTGTTGATTCGGTACGCCGCGACTCTCCCAGATCCCTGACCCCCAGCGTAGAGGAATCTTCCGCTTGGATCAAGAGAGAACGAGCGGGGCGTTTTTTCTGTCGGGAAACATCCCATAGAGGTGAGCCGGCCTGTGGTTGCATCCACTGAAAAAGCGGCAATGCTCTCATGGCCGCGGTTGGAAGCATAGAGAAGCCGGCCATCCGGCGTCAGATGAATATCGGCACCCGTGTTTGTTCCGGCAAAATCCTTCGGCAGAGAAGAAAGCGTTTGGAGCTCCGAGAGGGTTCCTTCCGGATTGAGGCGATAGGCTGTCACGGTACTCTCAAACTCGTTCGCGAAATAGACGATGTTCAGCGACTGATGAAACGCGAGATGTCGGGGTCCCGTCTTTGTCGGCGTGAGAATCCGATCCGGGGTGTTCGGTGTCAAAACGCCGTTGTCTGCATTGAACCTGAACTGATGAATGGTCTCCCCTGTCCTGCACGGAATGAAGAGAAAGCGGTTTGTCGGATCCGTTTGAATGGCGTGTGCATTCTTCTCTGTTGTTAGTATCTGTACTGCACTGTCCTGAACCGCCCCGTTGTGACCAATTGTGTAGATCGCGGCTCTGCTATCCGCGAAATAGGCGGTGAGAAGGAATTTGCCCGTTTTGTCGGTGCTGACATACACAGGATTTCCCGCAGCACGAATGGTGTTGATGAGCGTCAAATCGCCATTTCGTGCATTGACTTGGAACGACAAAATACTGTTCGTGGATCGAATAGCGGCATAGAGAAATGTGTGTGTTGGATCCACGGCAAGCGCGCCCGGCTCGCCATTGAGGGTGATCTTCTTAATGAAATTGAGGGTCCCCAGGGCGGAGTCAATCTCGTAGATTGCGATGCTTTGCTCAGCATCCAGGGAAACATACACAAAATCGCCGAAACCCGAAGGGGGTGTTCGGTTCCTGAATGCGGATTTTGCTCCGTTCTGCGCAGAGCACACGAAAGGCAACACCGCAAACAGAAGAAGTATACCGAGCATCTTTGGAACGCTGGAGCGAACCATAGATCAAAGCCTTTCGGAGAAGATTTCCCGATCGTGTGAGTCGTGCAATGGTACAGAATTTTTAGTATTGAAACAGACATGGCCCGCAAGTTTTGAGGGCGGTTTTGAGGGCGGCTCCATGTGAGCTCATAGGGCAGGAGTTCAGTCCCTGCGACAAGACCGCACCTGCATGTTTTCCCCCTGCCTTTAGTTCTTGAAGAGAATGTCTTTTGATACCATATTGTATTCAGTCAATCATGGAGGAGCCTTCTCGTGAAAGCAACAACGTTTTTTGTTCTCTTGCTGATGCTCACACTCACTCCGAAAAACGCACATTCCCGGCAAGAAATCTCCATTCGGCCAGATCTTTCCAGATCCAAGAATATTGAGCAGTGGGATCTTGATGGAACGGGATCATGGCGCATTGATACCGGCAAGCTGATACTCTCAAAAGCGGGAATTCCTTCGGGTCCTATCCGTCGACCTGCCGCACTTGCCATCTTGAAAACCAAGCCACTCCAACGTGCGTCAATCGAGGCAGAGATTTTATCGACAGCTTCTCCGGATGTTGCCCGGCGGGACCTGGATGTTATTGTCGGTTATGAATCACCTACTCGCTTCTACTATATTCACCTTGCGGCTATCAGCGACAACGTCCACAATGGTGTTTTCCTTGTGAACAATATGGACCGTGCGCGGATCGACTCGGGGATGGGAAAACCTCAACTCACGGACTTTTCGTGGCATCGCGTGCGCGTTGAACGGGATGGACGGAGCGGCCGCATCGCAGTGTTTATGGATGGATCCCGCACTCCTGCTTTGCAGGCGACCGATACAACGATCGCCCGAGGCCGCGTAGGCGTTGGCTCGTTCGACGATACCGGCGAGTTTCGGAAAATCATGGTTAAAGGATCCACCAAGTAATCGCTGAGCGCAGGGTTCTGTCAATACGTTTTTGCAGAAACAACAAAGCCCGTCCATTTCTGTGACGGGCTTTGCAATAGCGTGTTCACAACCACCGCTCTTGCGTTGCGAGCACTGAACTCCAGCGAAGGCTACTCTTTCGCCTCTGTGAGCTTTTTCAACTCGCGCACCTTCTCGTAGAATTGACTCAGCGACATGTCCTTGAGGAAGATCAGTCCTCGAGCACCACGTAAGCGCGGGTGAGGATGCCGCAGGAAGAAGTCCTTCCCCAAACAGGTTTTGACCATCGCATACTGTCCCACCTGGATTTTCTGTGCGAGCTCCGAAAATGGCCCGTCGTGCTCGTGACTTGGGAATGAAGCTGCACTCTGTGAGCCGAAACAATTCATGAACGATGTGTGCAGGAGCGACATCGTGTTAAGCGACACAGGGAGAATGACATCCGCCTCGCACGGCTTGAATCTGTACCACACATTCCGATAGCCCCAGATTCTGACGGAAGAATCTCCGCTTTCCAGCTCATACATCCTGACCGCTTCGGCGATCGCCTGCAGCACTTTATAGTGCGTATCGGGTCCGCTTCCCTCCGGGTCAAATGCAACCGAGATGATGTTTGGTTTGATTTTCTTGATCAGCTCGAACACCGGAACGACATCCCGATGGACTTCAGGCTCTTCTGAGAAAATGTCTCCCTGATAGAAGCCAAGGCGCAGCGGGTGGATCGCCGACGGTTCGATGCCAAAATGCGCCCACAGAAGTTCCACTTCCCATTCTCTGAGCATTCCTTTGAGCGTTTGGACATCTGGGGGGTCCTTTGCTCCGGGATATTGCGTCAGCAGGTACTCTTCGAGATGCTTTGCTTGAAGGCTCAGTGCTCTCATGTCTGAGGTACCATACACTTCGACAAAATTACGAAGTACGCGGCGGGCTTCTGCTTCCTCCTTTCGCTCCACCACCCGGGCTGCCGTTCCATCGAGGAAGAGATATACTTCCTCGGCACTTCTGGACTGGTTATCAGGGTCGAAATATCCCTCTTCCATTAACGAACTGAACGCTTTTCGCTCCAAGTATTTCCTCAGCTTCCGGATAATCGATAGATAATAGAGGTTGGAGACTGCGGTGAAGCCCGATGTCATGTTAGCGAAAATGTGGTGATTGTTTGGATCGCGAACCAAGTGGTACAAGTACGACAGGTACCCAAGCATGATGTCGTCTTGATGAGGTTCGGTGTGAAGAAATGTCGTTTTGGTTACAGGTTGCAGCCCTCGCTCGAGTTTCTGCACCAGACGGTTTCTCACAGCAGAAGCACACTCTTCAAACGATTTCCCTGTTTTCTTGAGGAGTTCTCTGGCAAAACGGTCCTGTTCAAAATCTTCCTTCGTCAGCTCTTGAATCGCCTTGTTGCGGGCGAGCGAGAGCGAGATGACGACATCGTCTACGTGCTGTTCATCAAGAGCGGGATTGTTGCAGAACTGAACAAAGGTCCGTTCCGTCAATCTGCTCGCTGCACCTCTCGTCAGATAGAATCGCGCATTGTCCAGTTCCTGAAGCGTGGTTGCAGGGAACTGAGGATTGCTGGGTTCCTCAATCGCCTGGCGCACAATTTCAGCCTTTGCGTCCCCCGCCGCGACAACAATTGCTGTCGTCGTGGGATTGAATGTGATCGTCGCCAGACCGATCGTGATGACAAGCCGGCTTCTGGAGATCTCGATTCCTCCGAGGTCAGATGCAGCAGCAGCCTGTGTTTCGTAGTTCGTTCCAGTCAATCGTGTCGCTGAATACGTGCTCGATCCGCGAACGTTGAATGCAATGTGACCATCCGGCCCAATGCCCCCGAGGAAGAATCCAATTCCTCCCAATTCGCGTATCTTTCGTTCGTACTCCATACAGAACCAGTCGACTCGATTGATTACATCGCGCTGGCATGCTTCCAGTTCAGTGCGAGTCTGACGCACCCTGAGCGAGAGATCGACAACCCCGTCCGGGAACACCTCTTTCATCGTTTTCCCAGGCGGCAACCCGAGCGACGTTGCGTCAATCAACAGTGCCTTTTTTGAAGAGAGCCCGAATCCCTTGATGTAGTAGTCCCGAACGTAGTGGTTGAAGCTGTTGTGCTGCTGGGAATCCATCGGGTAGAATTCATCGATCTGGACAAATGTCAGGCTCTTCATGTCGGGTCGTTTCGAACCGTCAATGCGATATTCGTTGAGTATCGCCTGAATCTCTTTCGTTTCCCAACGCTCGAGGATGCGCTTCACCCATTTGATGAAATGCTCCGGCGTCTTCCCGGTCGGCAGGGAAATCACACCCCCGGGGTTCTTCAACACCCATTCAACAAAGCGAAACGCCGTGAGCTTTCCCAGGAGCGGGAAGTTGTCAACTTCAATGATGCGAATTTTCTCCGTCGGGGCATATCGAGATTCCCAACCGCTCCTCTTGAGTTCGGCAATCTCTACCGAAGATGTTCCATCGTATGTTCTCGTCATTTCTTTGGTATCATCCTCTCTCAATCGAATTCGGTCATCATCTGATCCCTTCGCCCAACCCACTTTAAATATAGTGAATCATTGATCACGCGACAACGAAGGGGACAGTTCAGAAAGTGAGTTGCTGCAGCCGATATTGTAGAAAGTGTGTACTTGTAGCCGCTCAATCAATGTCCGATGACGTACGTCCAATCATGGTTGAGACAGGCACAACAAAAAGTGCCCAACATTGCTGATTTGGGCACGCAAAAGAGCAGAATTGTATGCTGAGGTCTCACCGTTGCGGTCTGCGCTCCAGGCTGTCGGCAGGATATTGCACTTTCATTGATTCACGCATTGCCGTACACCACTGGATCAACTCGTCCTTCTGCAAGGAGCTGAGCTTGGCGTATCTGTGTATGATCAGGTACGACGGAAGAGGCATTTCATCATTTTGGACCTGATCGGTGATGTCCTTGAACCTTCTGTACTGCTTCATCAATCGATACGATGTATATTCATCGAAATTGAGCCCACGTTTCCCATCCCGGATATGCTTGGCCAAAAACCAGCCGGCCGGCTGAATCTCTGCATACCACGGATAGATCGTATTGTTGCTATGGCAGTCGTAACAGGATCGCTGCAGGATTGTCTGCACACCAGACGGAACAGTGAAATGCTGCGCGATGCTATGCGCCGAAGAATTTCCGACGTTCTTCTCCGGGCGAACAAACTGAAGAATGACAAACACAGCCGCCAATGCCAGCACGATCTTCTTCCAAAGTTTCATGGGTCTCCTCTCCGCTGTTTTGAATGTGCACGACCGAGTCAGTGCGGTGCGATCTTTTGAAGGTAAGCGACAATCTGACCACGCTTCTCATCCGTTATCTGATGCGCCCACGTGGAGTTGCTTTGAAAGGTTATTGAGACAGGTGAGTTTTTGCCGGGCCGTTCACGTCTGCCGAGTTCTCTAAGGCGGCTGCTTCTTTCAGAAACACGTCGAACATGGGTTCAAGTTCGGACAGCCCGCTCTCAATAAAATAGTTGATGCCGTCTCCGAACGAGTGCAGAATGACCACGGCGTTCACGTTTGCGTCCTTCTCTGTCGCTTTCAGTAAACGGGTCGTCATCCCCTTGTTCACCAAATTGACCGCCTTGTAGATGCCCTGGAGATGTTTCATTTCCCAATCCGGCTGATGACCTTGCCGCATCAGCAGAAATTGCGCCGTGAGGTAGGAGGAAACGGATCGGAAGAAGGTTTCGATGGAGTTTGCGAAAGGGAGATGGAAGCGCGTCATTGGCCGCAGCCTGTCCATCACCGGACAGTCACTCGTCGACATGTAGATGCCGATAATGGCGCTGAGGCCTTTCTGCAAGGTGGTCTTCTTGAAGTACGTGCGCTGAGCGGTTTCTACGGTGACGGCAGCGGACTCGTACGATGCTGCATCGTGGAAGGATTCGACGAGTTTCGCGAGGCTTACTGCGACCGGGCAGTATTCGACGGTTCCGGGAAGCGGACAGTTTTCACACTGCGAGTACTTCAGTCTTGTCCACCCGGGCTTGGGATTAGGATCATCCCGAATCAGCTCAAGCGTCGTGCTGTTCAATACAACGTCAAAGTTCTTCTCAGTCCCGTCATCGAACTTGAATTTGTACAGGTACCGTATTTCGGTCGGTTCTTTTTTTAGTGGCATTTGAGTATCGTCTCACGAACAGCCGGCGTCGTCACTTCGTGGTTCCTTTTCGAATCCCCTTCAACTGTTCGGCCAACTGTGTTGGGCTGAGTTCCGCTCCGCCCGGCGTGCCGATCGTCGCCGCCCTTTTGGAGAACTCGACGAGAAGCTTGAGTTTCGCTTCCATCTTGTCCGTGAGTTCGCGGGCGTTGCTGATGAGCTTCTTCCGGTCTTTGTCCGCGTCGACAGCCAATTTCGAAGCCTGGTCGAGCATCGTCTGGATTTTCTTCAGCGGTTCGATCAGGTCTTCGCTGATGAGTCCGGTGTACTCCTGATGAACTTCCTGAAGTGCGCGCTCTGATGACCGCGATCTCACGAGGGAACGGAGACGTGTCACCAGCTCAGTCGTATCGACAGGTTTGACCAGATAGTCCTTCGCTCCGATCTTGAGACACTCGATCGCCGTGCTGAAGTCAGCAAAGCCTGTCAGCATGATGGTCTCGGTCTGAGGGTATTTCTGCCGAATGATCGTCAGGGCCTCGATGCCGCTCATCCGGGGCATGTTGATATCGAGCAACACGGCGTCGGCCGGCTTCGCTTTGAGCTTCTCGAGAGCTTCCTCTCCGTCTGCCGCCACGTCGACGTCAAAACCCGCCGACTTCAGTTTGAACTTCAGTGAAAGGCGAAGGCTTTCCTCGTCGTCCACCACAAGAATGCGTTCGTTCATATGATCCTCAGGAAATGGATAGGTGTTAAGATTCTGCGACCGGAAGCGTGAAGCTGAACGTCGTATGTTTGCCTGGTTCACTTTCTACCGAGACACGGCCGCCCTGTGCTTCCACAATAAGTTTGCAGATGACCAGACCGAGTCCCGTTCCTTTCTGCTTCACAATCTTTGATGACGATGTCTGCCGGTACCGTTCAAACAGCAATGACAACTCTTCGGCAGCGATGCCAACACCGTTGTCCGTAATACTGACGCGGACAAATCGTTTCGTTTTCTTTCCATCCGCCGTCACAGCTTCTTCACTGTACGGGCTGGCATCGACCGCGATCACTCCGCCGCCCTTTGTAAACTTCAGTGCGTTGCTGAGCAAATTCATAACGGCCTGTTCGGTCTTCGCCGCATCGACAAAAACATTTGGCAGATTGTCAGGGACATTTTTCACGAGCTTCACATTTCTTTGCTTGAACTGAATGTCCATTTGTCTCAGCACGGGTTCAATGAAATGTCCAACGGGGACTTTCCTTCTGTCGAAGGAGGTTGTCCCTGCTTCATACTTGGACAGATCAAGAAAATCGCTGATCAGTTCGAGCAGTTTCTTTGATGAAGCATGAGCTGAATTCAGCAACTCAAAATGGTCGTCATTGAGCGGACTTCCTTTTCCGGAATCCTGCAGAAGCTCAATGACACTCTTGATCCCAATTAACGGACTCCGAAGGTCGTGAACCAACATCGCCATAAAATCGGATTTTGTTCTTTCAAGTTCAGCCTGTGCACGCTTAAGCTCAATCAGCATCTTCGTGCGAACGAGAAGTTCGTCCGTATCAATTGGCTTCGTGAGGTACTGCTCAGCCCCCAACGCCAGGCCCGTCGCGATACTATCGGCATCCTTTCGCTGCGCGGTAAGAAAGATCACAGGGATTTTTGCCGTTCCCGGATTCGCACGAAGGCGCTTGATGGTCTCAAAACCGTCCATCTCCGGCATCTGGATGTCAAGCAGAATAATGTCGGGCTTTTTCTCCTCGGCAATGGCAAGACATTCCTTGCCGCTCGTGGCACGGATCATCCGAACCGGCTTTCGTTTCAGCGCGAATTCCAACAGGTCGAGGTTGTCCTCGGTATCGTCAACAACAAGGATGATTGGATCGTTCTCTTGCATATGTGCCTCTTCGTCTACGTCGATATTGGGGCTGCATTGAGGATCTTTTTGATAGCACCGGAAATTGCTGCCGTCGTGAAGGAATCCTTCATCAGGTAGTCGGCGATAAAAGGATCCAGCGACTTATGATCTTCATCTGACAACGATTTGCCCGTCAATACTACAACAGGGATATTTGCCCATTGTTCCTTGCTTTGGAGCGCATGGATGACATTGAATCCGTCCATGCCAGGCATCACAAGATCCAACAGGATCAGCGACGGAATGGATTCTTCAAGGATTTTTACCGCTTCTTCTCCACGTGTGGCGATTTTCACATTGAGGCCATCCCGCTTGAGTAGATCCTTGCACGCCAGCGCGAAATCCAGATTATCATCGACCACAAGGATGAATTGGTCACCCGACTTGTAGTGTTTCTTTACAAGGGTGAGGAGTCTCTTGGGATCTGTGGGTTTCATCATGACATCGACGGCGCCGAGCGATAGAGCGAGCGGCCTGTTGTCGATGATGGAGTGAATAATCACAGGGATATCTTTGGTGTCCGGATTCGCTTTGAGCTCCCGGAGCACCTGCCATCCGTCCTTCTTCGGCATCATGATGTCGAGTGTGATGAGATCGGGTTTCACTTTGGAGGCGATTTCCAGTCCCTCGTCTCCCGAGAGAGCTCCGATGAGCGAATATCCTTCCGGAACCAGATACTTTCGAAGAATCTCTATGACATCCGGATCATCATCGATGCTGAGGATCTGAACTTGTTGCCCGGTCCGCAGCGGTTGCGGGATCGAACCCGGAATCACTGGTTGTGGCCGCGGCGGCTCAGGATGGGCCGTCCGCGGCACAGAGACCGGCATCTGCATCGGAGCCTGCATTTCCGTCAAACGAGTCGGAAGGTTTGAAGGAACCGTAAGCGTGAATGTGGAGCCTTTGCCAAGCTCGCTCTCGACCGTGAGATCGCCTCCAAGCATGCGTGCAAGACGTCGGGCAATGGGAAGCCCCAAACCGGTGCCTTTATACTTGCGGGTGCTGCTGCTGTCGACCTGCTGGAACTCCTCGAACACTCTGTCGAAGTCCTTGTTCTCGATTCCGATGCCGGTATCCTTCACGGAGAATGAAACAATTCCCGCGTCTGATTGCCGGACGGTGATTGCGATTCCCCCTTTTTCTGTGAACTTCCCTGCATTGCTGAGAAGGTTCACCAGAATCTGGCGCACTTTCACAATGTCTGTTGTCAGCGGAGGCAAATTCTCCTGTATGTCCTGCGTCAGGTTGAGCCGCTTGGATTGAATGAGAGGTTCAACGATCAGAACACAGTTCGAGAGAATCGTCGAGATGTCTTCAGTTTCGACGCTGAGTATCATTCTGCCCGACTCAAGCTTCGAAATGTCGAGAATATCATTGATCAGTTGCAGCAGATGCTTACCATTTTTCAGCACTTTTTCGAGTGCCATGCGTTGATCCGGCGAGAGCGGATCACCGCTGGAACCGAGCAGCACCGAACTGAAA
>JBGPAN010000009.1:0-23852 GCA_041480785.1 Bacteroidota bacterium
GGTGTGGGCGGCATCTCACCAAAAAGAGTCTCAGAGGTCATCTGGCTGTCTCTCAATATGAAAGAGTCTCCATCAATCAGTCACTAAACGTACAGATAAACGAAAAGTCGCGCTTCACGTCGTACTTTTTAGACAACCTCAAAAGACGGCCCTTGGACTGAAAACAAAAAATGTAGACACATCCTGAGCAGAGTCCGCCGAAGGCGGGCGTAGTCGAATCCTTCGACAGGCCCTTCGACAAGCTCAGGGCGGTGCTCAGGATTCGACCCTGAGTATTATCGAAGGCTCGAAGGATGTACCAGGCCAGCACATGGCCGATGCAGTCCCAATGTTGTTGCTCTTTTCCTCGTCCAACTGAGCAACCCGAAAGGACGCCGACTATCCGCCGGTGTGACAATTCATGTGTGGATGTTTAAATCCACGATATGTGTCGTATCGTGAGTCATAGAAGAGGAGCTGAAAATTGCTGTCTCTGAGTGTACCGCCGGAGGGGTAAAGATAGAAAGTCTCGATGGTATCGGTCTGGACCGATGAAAGCTTATGTTGATCGGCGTAGAATTCGAGGAGGTAGTATCCGTTGCGGTATATGGTTGTCTTGATTTGTTCGAGAAGATTTTCGTGGCTGAAGAGCCGAAGGTCGCGCTCCACTGCTTCCCCTATTGTTCCAATCCCTGAACGAACTCGCTCCTGCGAATAAGCATCAGGATTGCCAGGTGTGGGACGATGAGATATTTGTGCTCATCGTACTCGATCTCGATGCCGGAATCGCGCAGAAACAGAGCATAGTCACCTTCTTCTGCCTGCAGAGGCATGTACTTGATAGGATCCTTTGGTGAAGTCGACCACGACTCCTGGTCAAGATAATGGGGATTGGGAACTGCGTAGCCTGGCCCAACCTGCACAATAACGCCGCTATTGACTTTCTCTTTCTCTTTGACGCCAGGAGGCAGATACAGGCCGTGGTTGGTCCGTTCTGAGTCAGCGTCAGGGGCAATCAGCACCTTATCGCCGACGAGGATGATTTTCTTGCGAGACTTTATCTCCACCACAACCCTCACACATTTTGAAGTAGCGCGAAAAATCGCCCCGCTTATTTCGAACTGCGAATTGCCAATTGCGAATAGGTTGGGGACATCATGAAACAATTCGCAATTCCAAATTCGACATTCGCAATTTTGTTGTCGGAACGGCCCCGACCGAAAACGTCGGGGCAGGCGGTCCCGCCTCAGCTTCGCTTCGGCGGGATGCACAAAACGCAGATTTGTTCGAAATTGTCCGGCGAACGCTTTCCTGTGAGCCGATGACAATTTCAGGATCTCCCGCTCTTGTCCCGCTGTCCAGGATCTCGCAACATAGCGGGATTCGGAGAGCGGAACCGCACTTCTCTTGTACGGGAAACCCTTCTGCGTCTCTCTCAGTCTTGTCGGAACGGCGGGATTTGAACCCGCGACCCCTTGCACCCCAAGCAAGTGCGCTACCGGGCTGCGCTACGTTCCGAGGTGAATCCTTTGCTTGATTTCCTGTAGTTCTTTCCAACCTTCTGGCGACTTCAGGTAACGCTCACGGCGAACTGCTTCACTGAGTGGCGAACTCTTCCGTGTATACCAAACGCCATAGCCTCCCACTCTTTGTTGACCTCGATTCCCCATGGTTATGCTTTGTCAACCTCTTCTGTAAGTCCTCCGCTTGCCCCACGTAGAATCCTTCGGTCATCTCGCTCTGAAGAATATAAACAGAGAAGCTCATATATTCTTGCACCCCAAGTCCCGCTCCGAAGGTCCGAAGGACTCCTTTGGAGAGTCCCTTCGGGAAAGGGATCCCTTTGGGACAAGTGCGCTACCGGGTCCCGAGGGGATGCCTTCGGCACTGCGCTACGTTCCGAGGTGAATTTTTCCCGTTACTTCTGTTAGGTCGTCAGGAACAATATAAGAAAAATGCGCTATGACTGCAATCTGTAAAATATCACCCACTCGCACTGAGCAGATGTTGAAGTTGTTGGTAAGTACTAGACTTTTCTACCGTAGGTGATAGATAAATCTACCGTTACTAGTAGACTTTTGCCTTGGACTCAGCATACTGCTTGGCCGATGTTGGGCGGTGTGGACAGAGGCTGGAAGGGGTAACTGATTGCATCGTGGAGTGCACCCAGAGGGATTCGAACCCCCAACCCCCAGCTCCGTAGGCTGGTGCTCTATCCAATTGAGCTATGGGTGCGTGTGAAAGGAAGATTGAGAGAAGTTTTGTCGTGGTTGCGATGGAGCTAGGATAAGGATACGCAAAAGAACTTAAATTCTCAATGGTTTTCTGAAGCCGATTGACCCTACCCCGAAAAATGAACGAAGATCCGAATAGCTAATGGACGGTGTGGACGCTATTCATCCCCCGTTTCTGGAAGCAAGCCTCCGACACCAAAAACTCCGTACGTTTGCTATTGAGATGATCGAGGTCTACATTAAAAGAAGAGCCGGTCCCCTTTTGTGTGAGCCCGGAGGAGCGAGAGGATAACCATGAGTATTTATAGAATATCGGGGTCGGGACTGTACAATGCACACCATCAGCTTGTTGCGACGGCAAGGGGCGAAAGTCTCTTTGACCGCGACAATCAAAGAGTCGGTTTTATCAGGGGGAACACCCTTTTTGATCAGGAAGAGAGAATAATGATGAGTGTTCGTGGCTCGGAAATCTACGATGCATCCAACACGAGGGTCGCCTCACTTTCGGAAGTGAAGAAGACTATCCAGGGAGCTGTGGAAGAAATGATGTCCGCTGCTATGTGGTATTGCTTCATCCGCTGACGCGGGACCTTCAGACCGCTCAGACCTCCGTTGTCCCATTCTCGTCCGCCAGCATCAAAACCAAGTTGAGCAATCTTTACCCGGTTTCGGCGCCAGACTGCTGATAATCGGTGAGATGCTATTTCGGTGAAGTGTACTTCTCCACAGCGTTCTTGACGGGTTTGACAGTGCGCAAGTACTTGTAGATCGCTACAAGATCCCGCTCCGTCATCCCCGCATACATCGTCCACGGCATGATGGTTTGATACCCCAGTGTCTCGGGTTTGAGCGTGTGCCCTTCGGCGTTATCATAAAATTTGAACCTGCCCACGAAGTCCGATTCTGACCACGCACCAATTCCCGTCTCCTGATCTGGCGTGATGTTCGTCGATCGGCCGACAGCCCCGTTCGGGAACGGGAACTCGAATCCCCCTGCGAAATCCATGCCCGGCAGCGGTTTGCCTTGCACCTGTTTCGTATGACATTCTGTGCATCCTGCCGCGTTAACAAGGTACCTTCCGTACTCATTCGTGTTAGTGGTATCTGGATCGGGCGCTGGCGTTCGCTTCATGGGAATCGTGCGGACGATCAAGCTCATCGGAGCCTTGAGCACCGTCTCCGGCGGAGTGTTCTCGATGGGCTTCAGTGTCCGGATGTACGCTATGATCGACAGAATGTCTTCTTCACTCATCATGTTGAAATGTGGATACGGGTGGATCGGAAACATCGCCTTGCCGTTCTTGTCGACACCTGTTGTGATTGCCCGGTAGAGAACGCCGTCGCTCTGAGAGCCCAATCCGCCCGGAGTGATGTTGTGAGCGTAGATCGTTCCTGGAAAACCGAGCGTCTCGTCAAAGACTTCGCCGCCTTTGCCTTCAGTCCCCGGCACAATTGGACCGGAGAAGTAGTTCCAGTCTCGACTCGAATGGCAATCGATACACACCGAGACGTGGTTCGCGAGATAGGTTCCCCGCGCGATGCGTTCCGCCGTTGCCACCACGGTAAGGTTGCGGACAGGGCCGACATCCGGAAACTTCAAGAACAGGTACACAAGGCCGAGAGCGATCACAAGAACGATGAGGCCAAGTCCCCACGCGATAACTTTGAAGATTGTTTTCATGCCTCCCCTGGTGAGTTTGATGAGAGCGGCTATCAATGAGCAGGTGCCAGTCGAGAATTCTCATGAATCCGAGAGCAATGTCGCGAATGAGGGGTAGATGAAGAGCAGGGCTATGATTCGGAGGCTAATTGGCCGTCCCCACATTCTATGTCGGTAACGACGATGCTCAAAGAAAGGTTCCGTCACGGACTCATCTTGAACAATAGCTTCAAGGAGTCTGCGAGTGGCAGAACGTCGGGGGGGGGGAAACGCCTATTGAGCTCCAATCGACAGAATACAGGCTTTGCAGCTACTTCTTCGGTTCTTCGTCGTTTTTCTTCTTTTCGCTCTGCTTCACGTCTTTTTCGATATCGTTCTGGATATCGTGCGCGGCTTTCTTGAACTCGCGCAAGCCTGTCCCAAGCCCTTTCATAATCTCTGAGATCTTGTTCGCACCGAAAAAGAAGAACATCACGATCATAATCAAAATGATCTCAGGCGCGCCGAGATTCATAGTACCACTCTCCTTTCAAGCCATCATGGTGCTCCACTTGGAACACTGCCACAAGTATACTGTGGTGCCGGTATAATGTCAATGGTGAGTCGTCATCGCATACCGAAGACATGCTTTTTGTCTACACACTTGCATGATCTTGTCGACGAACATTCAGTAGTCGCTCCCATCTATGATCCATTCGGATCAGCTATTTCAATACAATCCTCTTCGTATCGACCGTGAATGCGGCAAAATAGCCGAGCGGTCCGTTGCTCAGATTTGTGATCGGATTCGCCGGCGATAATGACGTCGCACTCCTGTCGGAAGAAAGAATATCCTGGAGAGTGCTATAATAGTCATACGCTGCCTTGTCGATTGAGAGGAGCTCCACGGTGATGGTATCTCCCGGGTTCACATTTCTCCCTGCTCTGATCCTCTCTGCCATCTCGTTGCCGTTTGTCAGCTTGTCCGTGAAGAGGCGGTACCTTCGGCCATCGATGGAGTCAGCGGGGATCGGAGCGCTCGACCGCGCGTTGATACGGTAGTAATTGCCGAGCTCGGGCGGATCCCGGAACATCACGTAAATATCATAGCCACTTTCGCCACCGAACCCTGTACGCGGAATCGCGTAAAGAGAATCAATGAAAACCTTTGGGGGCATTGAAGAAGACCCGTCATATTCCTTGCCATCGGAAATCACCGAAAGCGAGTACGTTCTTCCGGCGATCCCCTGCAGTCTTGTGGAAAGATAGGTTCCGCTCTCCGCTTCCTTCAGCGTGTCCCGTTGTCCCTGATCATCTGTAAGAATGACCAACGCATTCGAGACCGGAGGAAAATAGAGCGACGGCTCGAAGTAGTTTCCGCTGAGACTGAGCTTCACCGAATACGGCCCCTGCTGATCCGTCACGATTCCGTCGATCACGAGATGCGGAGAAGCCTGGTTAAGATCAATCGAGACTACCTTTTCGCATGCAGAAAGCGCGAAGCATGCTGCCAGGATGCATATGAACGCTGCGCCTTTCGGGAACAGTATTTTCGTTGTCATGACAAGTCCGTGAATGCTAGAATTTGAAATTGTATGTGACAGACGGGATAAAGGGAAAGAACGTCGTCTGAACAGCCTGTGTTTTATTGGGATCGTTGGGATCCTGTCTGAAGCTGATGGCATAGGGATTCATCCTGTCATAAACATTGTAGATGGAGAAGCTGAGGTTCGATCTCGGACCGAGGGTCCATGTGGCGGACACATCAAGCCGATGATATGCCGGCATGCGATATCCATTGCGCTCCGTGTAATAGGGCACCAGCCGGCCATCGATCAAATAGTTGCCAGACGGAAAGGTCACGGCATTGCCCGTGTTGTAGACCCACGTGGCTGAAAATGTCCAGATGCTGCTGTAATCGTAGATTGCGACCACCGAGATGTCATGTGTCCGATCCTGTCTGGCGGGAAATGGGTTGCCGTTATTGATCAGGGCAAATTGTTCCTCCGTTTTCGAGAGCGTGTACCCCAACCAGCCACTGATTGCACCGTATCGCTTCCTGATGAGCAATTCGGCTCCATAACTCCAACCCTTTCCATACAGAAGGAGCGATTCGACAGCCGGGTTGAGTTGCAGGTCAGCCCCGTTTCTGTAGTCGATGAGGTTCCGCATGTCCTTGTAATAGAGCTCGAGAGAAGCCTCGAATTCATTGTTGTTGAAATTCCGGAAGAACCCGATCGCATACTGGTCCGCAGTCTGTGGCTTTACGTTGTTGCTGCTTGGCACCCAGAGGTCGCTTGGATTCGTTGTGGTGGAGTTTGAAAGAAGATGGAGATACTGGGCTGTTCGTGTATAGGAGGCCTTGATCGAGCTTGTTTCGTCGAGAATCACGTTGGCGGATATCCGCGGCTCGAGGTTTGAATAGGTTTGAATCTTCGCCCCGGCTGCATAGGACATCGTGTCGAGCGCATTTCCACTCGCGTCGTAGTCATACGTATGTCCTGGCCCAAGGAGAGTAAAGAGGGAAAAACGGAGACCGTAGTTGACCTTCAGGCCGGAGAGAGGCTCGAGCTCATGAGAAACGTACGCGGCATTCTCCAACGCGAACCGACGTTCAAGGGCAAGGCTGTTTGTAAAGCTCGTCGACCCGGCAGTAACGCTGCCGGGCATGAACGTATGATAAATGGAATTGATGCCGAACTTCACGGTGCTCTGCGAGCTCGTGAAGTATTGAAAATCTGTCTTGAAGTTCAGGTCTTGTATACCCGAGGTGATCTGGAATTCACTCGTCCCCGCTCCCACTGTATTGCCGTATTCATAGTTACTGAAAATGAAGGAGGTGTTGGAAAAGAGGTGATCGCCGAAGATATGATTCCATCGGGCAGTTGCTGTAGCATTTCCCCAATTGAAGCCGAAGGTGTTGGGGTAGTTGAAATTATCTCTCCCGAAATATCCGGAAACAAAGATCCTGTCCTTCTCTCCCAGAGTGTAATTTGTCTTCACGTTCAGATCATAGAAATACAGACTCGCTCTGTTGACTGTTGTATCCCTTGAGAGTATCAGGAAAAGATCGGCATACGTTCTTCTGGCCGAGATGATAAACGATCCTTGATCTTTGACAAGAGGTCCTTCGAAGGTGAGATGAGACGCAAGGAGGCCGATCCCCCCTGTGCCACCAAAGTCCTTCATGTTTCCGTCGTTCGTACGAATGTCCAGAACGGAGGAGAGACGACCGCCGTACTCAGCCGGGATACCGCCTGTCATCACCTTGACGTCCTTGATGGCATCGGAGTTAAAGACGGAGAGAAAGCCAAGTAAATGAGAAGAGTTGTATACCGGCGCTTCGTCCAGCACAATGAGGTTTTGATCGATGCCTCCACCACGCGCATAAAAACCCGTACTCCCCTCCCCCGCCGATTTTACTCCCGGAAACAACTGGATCGTCTTCATGATGTCCCTTTCACCAAGCAGGACGGGGATCGATTGGACTTCTCGGATTTCGAGCTTGTTGGAGCCCATTTCCGTTGACGTTACATTCTTGTCCGACCGCTCGCCAGTCACAACGACTTCGTTGAGTTTGATCGGCTCAGGCGTGAGCTCGAAGTTCAGCGTTCGGTCACCTTGAAGAACAATGGTGTCCTCCTTCACTCTGAAACCAAGAAACTGCACGAGAAGAGTGTGCTCGCCTTGAGCAAGTGTGATGGAATAGAAGCCGTACGCATTGGAGGATGTTCCGACTCCTTTCAACTCTTTGGCGACGATGTTTGCTCCAATCAAAGCCTCCCCCGTCTCCGCGTTTTTGACGATCCCGCTTAACGTGAACCGCTCCTGGGCAATCAGCGGAACGAGAAGGGCGTAGAACAGAAAACCCGATGCGATGATTTTCAAAAAAGCTTGATTCATAAGATCGCCGGATAAAATGTGAGTCAATCAGTTATTGATTGAGAATCTCTGCCCTTCTCATCCACTTCCGCAATCGTTCCCACATGCCGGGATTCATTACCAAAGACTCCATTGGGGAAATATTCAGCCATCAGCTTTTCTGTTGGAGAATTGACCGGGAAATCTTCTGAGAGTCGTCGAATACAAGAAAACACTTGCGGCTATTCAAGCCCGGAGACGCTGCTTTCCGAGGACAGGTTTCAGGAACGTTGAAGAGTGATGGTGTTGATTGGTCCAACCGATCTGGAAGAGAGCGAACAGGGCTTGTTGCTATTTCGCGCCCCATCCAGAATTTCTGCTGGGATGCTTGATGGGACAGAAGGACGAGCGTCGTGACGATCTTTTTCATCTCCCCCGATTTCTCGAAGAAGTAGTCTGCACCCATGGTGATGCACGTGTGCTGGCATTCGCTGCAAGGACCCAGGGTAAGCATGATCGCGACGGATGCGGGGTTCGATGATTTGGCGGCAGAAAGAACATCCAGTCCGCTGCCACCCGACATAGGCAAGGCAACAATGACAGAATCCGGCTTGGCTCGCTTGATCCCACCGATCGCACTTCCAACGTCACCCGCTTCCCCCACAACGGCTATTCCTTCTACACTCGCGGCAATCGAAGCCAAGCGTTGTCGGACCCTGTCATTTGTGTCTGCTATGAAGAGCGTCATCTTCGATCCTTTCAATCAATGTTCTCCGGCATCGTATTCTTCCTGCACAGCTACAATCGTCGGCAATGTCAAAACACTGGATCAAAGAGATCGAATTATCAGTGAACCCCTTTCCTGAGATGTGGTGGCAGTGTGAGCTGCCGGAAAAACTGGTGATGATAAGAAGATTTGAACCCGGTGTGCAATTCTCAAAATGCGTTTCACACACCTAAGAGAATAACAGAATCGGATGTATTCGCGTTCCCGGAAGTTTGCATTCAGAGAGTTCTGCTTTACAATGCTGATGATGACACGGGGCGCAGCCCTACTCCATTCTGTCAACTCTTGCTGCATCCACTGCAAATTCATAGCTCAATTTGCATCAATTTCAGCTCATATTTGCAGAGGTTGGAGATTCTTGCTGCCCGAGTAGACGATCGATTTTGCACACTTTACTGGTAGACAATGGTACAAGCGTACCTACTGAAATCTACGCGGTTTCCGCAATTTGTGTAGATCTGAGTTTTTGCCCTTCCGTATGGGATTCTGAGGTCGTGGGGGATCCAGCGTGTCCTATCAACCTGGATCTACTTTGACCTACTGCGCCAAGCGCTGTCGCTAACTTATGCCAGAGGATTTGTGCGAAATTTCTTGACCCTTGTGTTTTGGGAATCTCGCGTGTACAAGTGACGGGGCTTGATCTGAGAGTGACACAGCAATGGATTGCATTGACAGCTCTCCGTCGCTAGAAAATCGAACGATTCTTTGCCCGGTCAAACGACTTTCGCCGTATTACAGCTCGTCACAAATGTCTCTTTGAGAACTATGTCGCATTCGCTGAATTGTCTGCATCCTCTCTCCTGCTGCGAAATGGTGCTTGAGACGGCTACTATCATTTTGAGTCAAAGACTCATCCACCTGAGTGTCTGTTCATTCATTGCTATATCAGCTCTTTCCAACTTGTTGCGTTACGACCACCGTTGTTTCGCCCTGTGGAAGTCTCATTCTGAATCAGCAGGGAGTAGTCGTCAAAAACTACGGAGGTGTGGTGACTAATATCACTTATTTTCGGTTCGCATGTTGATTGTGGAACTATTTGTTGATAAATTAGTTCTACCTGCTGTAAGAGAGTTTCCTCTCAGACACTCTATCACAATCAAAGGAGTAAGCAATGATGAAACGCACTTTCGTGCTGGTGCTCATGCTCTGTGCCATCTCACTTATGTCATTCGCACAGACATCCACAACAGCCAACGTAACAGCGAATGTCAATGCCGCGCTGACAATCACCAATACAGGCGCTTTGGCACTTGGAAACGTCGCGCAGGGTGCTACGGTCACGATCAGCTCGTTGACCGCCGGAGCAGCGACATTTACGATTCAAGGAGCCGCGAGCACTGGAACAACGGTGGCAGTTACAAATCCGTTGAACCTGACATTCGGTGCGAACAATCTGCCTTTCACAGGGCAGATCCCACGTTACAACACCGTCAACGTCCAGGCGTCATCGACTGCTTTTGGTGCGCTCACTGGAGGTTCTACAACTAGCGCAGCCGACGGCAAACTGTACCTATGGATTGGTGGCGGAGTTACCGCGTCTGGATCACAGGCGGCTGGATCTTACAGCGGCACTATAACTGTCTCGTTCACGCAGCCATAATTAGAACTAGTCGTTTTGTTTGAAGAAGCCCGGATTTCATCAGAAGTCCGGGCTTTGCACTTTCAGGGTAATTCTTTACATTGAGGTCGTACCATCGGATTTCCATGCCTACACGCAGCCTCATACGACCTATCCTCACAAACCGAGAACAATGTATCCTGCTGCTGTTCTTGTCACTCCCCTTTGTGCATTCTTTTGCGCAAACACCCGTGCGGGTCTCCACACTGAATGAGCTATCGATTGGCACAGTCACCGCCGGTCGCACTCTTCTGATTCGACCCTCTGATGCTGGCGCGGCAAAATTCCGACTCGTAAGTGACAAAGACACAGCGGCAACCATCCGGTTTTTTCTTCCCGCGCAATGTTTGTCCCTACAAGGGAACGATCAATTGCCCGTCGAGTTTACAAGTGATGGGGCTGCTTGGTCCACCCAAGACGCAGTCTCTTCGTCAACAATGTTCGACCCACGCCAGCCACTGACTCTGCAGCTTCAACAGAACAGGCCCATGTATATCTGGGTCGGGATCGTGGCATATCCTCACCGCTTTCAACAGGCAGGACGATATGCGGCGAACATTACACTCACCGTCATCTCCTTGAGATAACTATGATGCGCCCACTGAAAGTACTCGTTCTGGCGGTCTGTTGCCTTACAGTTGCACAGGCTCAGATATCCGTTGCGCCTCCGGTAATATTCATGAATTCCACTAACCGGTTCGGAACCTTAACTGTCGAGAATGGCACCGACTTAGGGCAGGAAGTTTCCGTTGCTTTCCGGTTCGGCTATCCGACTTCAGACTCGCTGGGGAAAATGTCGATGCGCTATGATGATTCCCTCGAGGCACGGCGAAGTTCCTGCGCTGAGTGGCTGAGGGTATTCCCGAAGAAATTCACTCTTGCCCCCCGCCAGCAACAAACCGTGCGGATAGCAGCGTCAATGCCGAGCGGACTCTCGGATCGTTTGTTTTGGACTCGTTGCATAACGACTGCTGCACCCCAACAGCAACTCGTTGATACCGTCGAACGGGGTGTCACAACAAAGATCAGTTTTGTGTTCGAGCAGGTGACGACGGCTGTGTTCTCGGTGGGATCACCGCGTCCTGCCGTTGAAATAGAGGGGAAAGGAGTTCGGCCAGATTCCCAGTCCGTTGCCGTCCTTTGGCATGCACACCTGAGAGGAAATGCACCATTTTTCGGAACTGCCGTCACGAAGATCTTTGATTCCGGTGGCCGTCAGGTGGATGAGACCACAGAGACCCTCGCGATCTATGTTGATATGATGAAGCGTTCCGAATTCAAACGCTCGGCTCTACGTCGCGGCTCTTATACCGCGGAAGTCACGCTGCTGAGCAAACGAAACGACATCGCGCCGGAGAACATCGTCCAGCTCCAGCCCATCACCACTCGCTTTACGATCCTTATTCCCTAGCTGACGATATTGAACGAAATGGCGAATCGACTTGTGTTGGTTCTGCTCCTCGCGGCAGTCCTCGGAGTGGGCCCCATTTCCGCACAAAACGTCGAGGAGGGTCAGGGCGAAGAGGCCATTCTTTCGTTTGAATATCCGCCGGGGGGCATAAGCACCATCATCATCGGCCGGCTTGTGAAAGGCCGGCTCTTCCTTCCTGTTGCAGACATCTTCCAGGCGCTCGACATCAATATGAGGATTGGGAGTGGTGGCACTGGTATCACGGGATTCTTTGTCTCGGAAGACACACCGTACGAAATCAACACGAAATCCCTCAAAGCAGACATCAAAGGTCAGTCTCTGCGACTGGCGAAGGACGATTTCGTCCTCGTCGGGCCCTCGCTCTATCTTGTGCCTTCGGTATATGAGAAACTGTTCCATCTCCATTTTTCCATCGATATGTCAAGGCTGCTGTTATCGCTGGAAACCAGCGTCTCTCTCCCACTTGTTGCGGCACGCGACCGGGAACGCAATGCGCGATTCCTCGCCACCATTGAACCTGGTCGTCAACAATATCCGCTCATGTATCCACGCTCCCAACATTTGTATAACGGAACCCTGCTGGATTATTCGTTGACCGCAGCTTCCTCCTCGGGTAAGCAATCCCTTGCGTACGATCTCCGAGCGGGAGCGGAATTGCTCTATGGAGACTTTCAGATCGGCGCACTGGGCAGTTACGAGCCAGGATTGCAGACTGGGTCGACACTAGATGTCCGTTGGCGTCATGCGTTCCGGGGGATTGCCTCTTTGACACAGATGTTGGTCGGAGACCTTGTTGCGTCCGGCGTTCAGCAATATCAATTCCGGGGAATCCAAGTGTCCAACGAGCCTTTGCAGCCGCGGGAATTCTACCAAACGTATCTCATCGAAGAAACCACACTCCCCGGTTGGACAGCAGAGTTGTATCTGAACGATCAACTTGCAGGTGTCACGAAAGCAGATGCCCGAGGGCGCTATCGATTCAATATTCCACTGACATACGGGACGACTGAATACACGATTCGCCTTTACGGCCCATCAGGGGAAGCACGCACGCAACGTCATCGGCTGCAAATTCCCTTCACGATTTTGCCACTTGGAGAAGTCATCTACACATTGAATGCGGGCAACACGACACAGCAGGGTGACAGGATCTTGCAAGGCTCTGTTGCAGCCGGTCTCACGAAATTTCTGACATGGAACGCCGAGCTGGAACAAGTGAGGGACTCTCTCTCTAACCTTCTCGTTGCTTCAACCGGAATGACCCTCCGTATGGGAGAGACATATACCATCGGGCTTCAGGCGAGCCCTTCTCTCCAGTACCGGGCAGAGATCAACGCCATCTATCCGTCACAGACATCGTTGAGTTCCTCACTCGCGTTCTACAACCGGAACCCATTCTATAATCCTTCCGATAGAATCAGAGATTTGCAGGGTTCCTTCTCGCTTCCACTGCACACGACTTCTGCTTCCTACTCAGTGCGTGTCACTGGAGGCAGAACCAGTTATTCTACCGGTGTCTTCGACCGGGCGGACATCAGCGCGACCGTCTCAACAGGTCCGACGATATCCACATTCGACTTTCAGGAAACCAGAAGCCAAGTTGGGACTGAACCTGAAACCATACGACCCTTGGTGCAAGCATCGATTCTTCAATTGATTCCATTTGGCCGTTTTGGGCTCAGCGCTCTCGATGTAGTGCTCGCGGGTCTCAGCGCGGGCTACGATATTCATCGGAACTCCTGGGACAATGTTCTTGTAGATCTCTCAGCTTCGATTTTCCACAGTGGACATCTACAGGTTTCTGTACGCCGCGACTTCAACCTGGCGACTACATCGACTTCATTACAGTTCGTGTACGAATTCGGTGGAAGCCGCAGTACAACGTCGGCTCTCTTTGACGGTTCGCGAGCATACTCACAAAACATCCGAGGCTCCGTGTTCGTGAACAATGCCTTGACCTATCATCGGTTTTTCGACAGAGAATGGGTTGGAAAATCCGGCGCACGTTTCCGGTCGTTTCTCGACTACAATGGTAATGGGGTTTTTGACCCCGGGGAGAAGCTCCTGACGGGAGTCAACCTAAATCTGAAGCGAGCATTTGCGGCTCAGCAGATCACGCCCACTGCTCGTTACGCCTGGGATCTCCTTCCCTACAATCGATACGAGGTCGAGGTCAATGACGTCGGCATAGAGAACGCCGTGTGGATTCCGCGGCAGCGATCGTTTTCATTTGTGACCGAACCGAATGTGTTGAAGCCTATCGATATTCCTTTTGATGCCGTAGGGACAATCGAAGGAACCGTACTGAAGAAGACACCCTCGGGCATGCGGCCGGTGCCGGGTTTGAAACTCCAGGTGGCCCGCATTAACGGAACCTTCAGAAAAACCATTCCTGTGTTCCAGGACGGCAGTGTGTACTTCATGGGAATCCCACCAGGCTGGTACACAGCAGGCGTCGATTCAGCTCAACTCCGGATTCTTGGACTACAGTCTGTCCCAGGCATTGTAGCTTTTGTGATCAGGAACACAAAGGACGGTGACTATGTCGCGAACCTGGACTTCATTCTTCGGGAGGAGGATGGAAAAAAACACTGACCGCAACTGTAGATTGTAGAATCTTCACACCTTTGCCCCCCTCGACCGACGCGACGCTTCAGGTATCGAGACAATTCAGCCGAAAACCCCATCTTTTTTCTCAACTCTGACTAAGCCCAGCCTCGCCCTCGCGGCACAGTCCTTGAGCCTTCTCATACTGAAATCGTATGAGAAACAAGCACACCATAGTCCTTCTGCCTGTGATTGCGATCCTACTCACAACACCATGCGTGAGAGCACAGCAAGCAGCGTCTGCGGTCTGCACCGTGCAGGCAACTGTCGTTCCGGCTGTCACGCTGCGAACCACTACAAATCTGGAAAGTTCATCGTCAAATTCATCACCGTTACAGACGGGAGTGTCTCTCTCTGGAGAAGGGGTGATTCGCTTGAAGGTTGAGAGCACGGAGGAATCTCACGAAGTCACAATTGATCTCCAACGGGAGTCAAGAGAACTCAAAGACAAGACGTTTTCAAGAATCAACAAGATAAGACTTGAGTACCTGAGCAGCTAGCCAGCTCGCAGATCTCGTCGCCGTTTCTTTTGGTCCGGCAAGAGCAAGAGTTCGAGAAGCCGTTATGGTCTGAGAGTTGGATCGGCTGCACTACTATTGCAGAACAAAGATCTTCCCCCAAATCGGTTCGCTTCCCTCGACCTCAACCCGATAGAAGTAAATTCCATTGGCCACCCGACGATCCAAATCATCTCTGCCATTCCAAATTTCATCATGTTCAGACGAGCCTGAGCGCACTGCATTCCTGAGCAATGTCTTGACCGGCTGCATCGCGAAGTCGAAAATTCTAATCGTCACGGCAGCTGTACGACCCTGCGTGCTAAAGTGCAGCCTGACAACTTCATTTGAAGGTGAAAAAGGGAGCGGATACGAGTAGGTTCTGGCTGAATTCTGCAACGGATCATAGGTTCGAAAAATCTTCCACCTCGTTCCAAATAATTCGTAATTCGAGTCGATCGTATACGCGACCCCATCCGGTCCCCCTGCCCAGACCGTGTCCCCCTTTACCTCGATTGCGTCCACCTTGTTCTGTGTCAATCGTTGACCGCTTATCGGATCGTAGACAGTCCCTGCACGAATCAGCGATTTCCCCATATCAGTCGTGCGATAGAGCCCCCCATCAGTCGCGACATAGAGAATCGAATCCTTGAATGCCACGTCCCGCGTAAATTCATTGAACAGAATTGTCTTCCAGGTGTCGCCACCATTGTCCGTATAGCTGATGCCACGTCTTTCGTCTGGCTCATCGCCTGTGTTGCAAATCGCCCAGATGATATTCTTGTTAGGGAGCCGTTGTTCTTTGATTGCGGCAATGTAGTCTCGACAAATCGCATGCTGCTGGTTCCGATGGTTGAACTTGCGCCAACTCAGACCGCCATCTGTTGATTTATTGACACCACCTGCTGTTCCCACCCAGAGCAATGAATCACTGCTTGCGTGGACGGCGAAAACGAAATGGTTGCGATTCTCACCGAGATTGAGCTTGCCCTGACTATTAGACATGTTGAAACTTAACGTGTCCGATGGCGAGATGAAGTTCAGGTCGTCGGGCGGAAGGACAACTCTCACCCAGGTTTTCCCATGATCTGCTGATTTTCGAAGCATCCCGTACCAGCTCGCGATCCAAACGGAACTCGACGTCAACCCAATACCAAAGGTTACATTGAGTTCAGTCACTGTAATTGCGAGTGAGGGGATTTTATTGTGGCCGTACATCAGAGTATCGACTTTTCCTGTATCGGTAGGTTGCGTGACAAAGCTCCAGCTCTTGCCGTGATTTGTCGAATAGTGAAGTCCGCCTCCTGTGAGGTAGGATGTATTATCAATCGTCTTGGAGTACGCTGTAGCTACCCAGATCTCATCGCCTCGGATTGTCAGGCTGGAAATCGACTTGTCATCGAACGTTGCGGTGTTTGCCAGGTTCGTCCATGTTACACCCCCGTCGGCAGTGAAACTCAGTCCCCGGCCGCCTCCGATCCAGAGAGTGTCACCAGTGAGCAGGAAATTATCGGCGGAGTTGCTCTGCAGCAGAAGAGAGGGATCGACGGCGAGATTACTGAGCGTGGGCTTCGGCTGCCCGCAAAGCAACGAGATTGAGCAGATCAGAACGAGCGTAGTACTCACGATCCGATTCATACCTTCACCTTTCAGTGATGGATGTTTGAGAATCAGAGTTCTCGCGTGAGGGTATCAGGTGTGGGGAGAAACGGGTGAAGCCGACTCAACGGATTGCTCTGTGCAGTTACTTAGGATCCCCAACCGCTAGCAATTCGGGTTGTGTCAGCTCCTTTGAAGGATGGATGTGAAGGCGAAGATAACAACGCAATAAAACTACAAAACCATTTCGAAGTAATCAAGCCTGGGAAGTTGATGGAGAAGCCGGCAGCCGCTCGCTTGAGCAACTGATCAGGCACTCTCGATCAACATCCTAGAATTTGGGAAGCAAACTCCCTGTTGTACGCATGTATCGCCTATACTCTTCACCAAATCTCGCGATCAACATTTCTTCTTCTCTCGGAATTCTTATAGATATGCTCATGATTGCCATCACCGTCAAAATCAGTATGGCCCAATTGGATGAGACGATACCTACACTAAGATAAATGGCGAACAGGGCGGTATACATCGGGTGACGAATTTTTGAATAAGGACCGGATTGAATCAAGAGATGATCATTTCTCAACTGCAATTTGGCTGACCATTGTTTCCCCAGAAGCACGTGAATCCATATCAGAAGCATCATTCCACAGAGGCCAAGACCCCCTCCAAGGAATAACCCCCACCGCGGCAATGGAATTGAGAACAATCTCATCCATGTCGGTTGGTTGTAAAAGAAGAAGAGGAATACGGAAAGAGCGGGAAGAATGATAAATCGGCGAAAAATAAAATTTACTTTTGCCTCGTGGATAATAACACTCGTGTTTTTCGGACTTCTGCCACCTTTCACACGCGACTTGATTGTGAAAAAGGCTCTCACGAGAAGAAACAGAATGAGCAATCCTCCAAGCAAATCCCTAGAGAGTGCCTCTTGATCCATGCGGAATTCCTCTTTCTTTCTCGTGACATGAACTTACGGCTAACAAGAGCGAGAATCTCTCCCAGCGTGCATCTTTCACCCAAACAACAGCTCCATGAGTTGATCCATCTGAGAATAGTCAGGAATAATCAGGTCGGCTCCCGCTTCGATCAGCCGTGTTCGCTTCGCGATATTCAAGCCGTATCGTCGCACTTCGTCGCTGGCAACGCCAATTGCATACCCTCCCTTCTTGTGCGTCTCCCGGATCTCGACAGGTCCGTCGCCGAATACGAGGATCCTCTCCCCTGTCTTTTCACCGATGTCGGCCAGAATCTTTTCGAGCACCATGCGCTTCGCTTCGAAAGAGACATCTCCCACTGCTCCGTAGATTCTATCGCCGAAGAGAGGTCGATATCCCAGAAGAGCCGCTTCGCGCTCTAGATCCTCGCGGTCAGTTCCACTCGCCAGGTAAAGAACGACCTCTCTCTTGCACAGACTATTCAAGAACTCGACAGCGTTCTTCATCGTGTAATCAGCGACATCCAATTCACCTCGTTCGAGTTTCCGGATCCTCCCGTTCACATGCGCAGACAATTTATCATTGTATACCTTCTTATATCCGAACTCATCAAGGATCTCGCTTTCCTGCACGCATTTGAATCGTCTGACCAGATTCACGAGACCCTTCATCTGTGCGAGAGTCTGCATTCCCGTCGTCTTGTCGATGTACTCACGCACGGAAGCAACGACGTGAGCATGGAGCGTTTCATCTTCTTCCCGTTCAGGTGTACCAAGGATAGCGCGGACCATCATCGGCTCCATGATCGACTCCCATCCTTGGCGGAGCGTGGAGAGCGTACCGTCGTGATCAAAAATCACATGAGTGAACGAACGATGACCTGGAAGAGTACTGACGACCTCGATTTCCGTATTCGGATAGTAAACAGCTTTTCGATGTTGATGAGCCAGATCGGGTCTGTAGCGGCGGTCGGGATCGGCGCCGATCTTCAGGATTTCGTCCGCTGTTGCGGTTCCCGTCTGCATGAGTTTTTGAACAGTAACACCGGCAACAATGCTTCCCAGTTCCGCTGCCTGGAGCAGTTCTGCGCCGACAGCCAACGCGGCAGCGATCCCCGCAAGCATACTATCTCCAGCTCCCACCGGATCGACTGGTGAGAGAATCAGAAGGCCCGGGACTTCCTTGCATCCCGTCGTATCGCATACGATGCATCCGTTTTCTCCACGCGTCAGGAATACCGGCTTCGCCCAGCGCTGGAAGAGCGATTTGGCAAGATCTTCAGCCTCAGCAGCCTCCATGGCTGCAGAATTTCGTCCGACGAGCCTGACGGCCTCCAGCGTATTAATCTTCCTGACGCATCCGGCATAGTCATCTGCAAAGTGCCTCGAATCGGCGACGAAGCACTTCTCAGGATGGCCAACCACGAAGGCCTGAAGTGCTTCTCTGAATTCCTTCGTGTGGATGCCGTGTCGGACTTGCTGATTGATGATGATGAGATCCAGTGAGGGGAGCGCGGCGGCAAGGGCTTCAAGAAGCAATGCCGATGTGCGCGCGTGAAGCTCATTGAAATTGCCGAAGTCCAAACGGTGTTGCTCCTGCTGGCGCTCATGCGGCTTCATATAGACATGCGAGTCCCATTGCTCCCTCTGTACCAACAGGCCCGCCGTGTCAATGCCTTTCGAGGAAAGGAGCTGACTTATTTCCCCCCCGAATGGGTCCTCGCCGATGACACCAAACGCACAAAGCGTTCCTACTCCCATTGCATGCAAATTGCTGGCAACGTTTCCGGCGGCGCCGAGTGAATAGCGTTGCGTACGAACGGGCCGCGTGGATAGTCCTGTCTCGAGCGAAGATTCGGAAGCGCCCGGCTCGAGCAACAGGTAGGCATCCAGACAGAAGTCGCCGAGGATTCCGATCCGGCTGCTTCGGATTTTGGCAAGAAGACCGATCAATTCGTCGTGACGCATTTCATTTCACCTATGCACTTCGGCATGTCTCGCCGAATTGTGACGACAGACTCGCTACTTGCATGCTCCGGCGACCAAGCCCTTGATGAATGTTTTTCGAGTTAGCGTAAAGAGGATCAGCGGCGGAATGCTGAAGAGAATCGCTGCCGCTGCCATTTGATTCCAGACATCGAGATACTCGCCGACAAAGAGGCCAATCCCAACAGGTATTGTTCTCGTCGAATCTGATGACGTGAGAATCAGCGCGAAAAAGAACTCATTCCAGGAACCGAGGAACGAGAACAACGCTGTTGCGCCGATCCCCGGGAGAGCAAGCGGAAGAATCACCTTGCGAAGCGCCGTCATCCTCGAACAACCGTCAATCAGTGCTGCGTCTTCGATTTCGCGCGGGATCGTTTGGAAGAAACCATACAGCAGCCAAATGACGAACGGGAGGAGCACCGCAGTGTGGATCAGGATCAATCCATAATAGGTGTCGTAGAGACCTGCCTTTTGCAGCAACTGGAATAATGGAATGATTACCGACGCTCCGGGAAGCATCTGCGAAAGAAGAAAGATCAGGAGAAAGACCTGCTTCCCGGCAAACGCGAACCGTGAAAATGCGAATGCAGCCAGGCTCCCGAAGAGAAGCGTGAGGATCGTCGAAGAGGAGGCGACGATCAGGCTGTTCAACGTATAAGTAAGGAACGGGAGATAAAAAAACATATCGCTGTATGGCTTGAGACTCATCGCTGAGCTGGTCCATTCCGGCGGGTACCTGTTCACTTCGGAAAGGGGTTTCATCGACGTGGAGAGAGTCCAGAGAACAGGAAGAAGGACCAGCAAAGCGAGAACGATCATCGCGAGAGTGAGAAGCGTCTTCTTCATGTCGGCTCTCCTCTCGAGATCATCTTCAGATAGAGATAAGAGAGTGTCGTAAGCAAGGCAAAGATGACGACTGAAAGGGCCGAGCCTTTCCCGAGGTCGAACTGAACAAAGGAGAATTCCCGAACAAGAACTGGGAGGACCATTGATGAGTTCATTGGCCCCCCACGCGTCATCACAAAAACCATGTTAAAGTCGTTGAAACTCCAGATGACCCCCAGGACAAGCATAACAGAGGACACGGTTTTAAGATTTGGCAGCGTGATATAGAAAAATCTTCTCACCATCGTTGCCCCGTCCACCGCAGCGGCCTCATACTGCTCCTGGGGGATGGACTGCAGTCCAGCAAGAAACATCACCATCGCAAACGGATAGAATTGCCAAATGCGCGCAAGCATGACACAAATCAGCGCTGTCCCTGGATTGCCCAGCCAAGTGGTCCCGTGCTTAACAATGCCGGCTGAAGCCAACCAGTAGTTCACGACGCCAAACTGATCGTTGAGGAGCCATTTCCAGGCAAATCCGGCCACGACCGGGGAAATGATCCAGGGGATCGTATAGAGACAGCCCATGACGGTGTTGATCTTGCCCAATTTGAGGTTCAGCAACAGGGCGAAAGCGAGCCCTACAACCAGGGCCACCCCTGTCCCGACTACCGCATACACGGAGGTGTTCCTGAAGGAACGCCAGAAGAGGGTGTCTTCAAAGACATGCTCGTAATTCTTCAAGCCAGTCCATCCGCTTCTGCCCGTGATCATGCTGACGTCGCTGAAGCTATTGATCAGATTCTGCACGAGCGGATAGACCAGGACGAACACTGTGAAGAGCAGCGCCGGAAGTAACAAGAGGTAAGGGGTCGATTTCTTCATTTCTTCGCGTCGACAAGTTCCTGGGCTTCCCTGGCGGCCTGATCGAGCGCCGCTTTCGGTGACAATTCTCCCACGACAGCCCTCTGGCAGTATGGCGTAAAAATGTTGCTGGCGATGGCAATCATCTGCGGATGCGGAGGCCAGGGTCGGGCGTGGTTGAGCTCATTGATGTACAGCTGGAGATCATTCACACTTTGAGCTTCGCGGCTATTCAGTGCGCTCTTCGTTGTTGCCGTAGCTCCGAGGTCCTGTGTAATCCAGAACATGTCCGCTTCCTCATTTCTCAGGTGTTTGAGGAGTTCCCAAGCCTCCTTCAGATGCTTTGACCGGGCATTGATAGAGTACATGACCATATCCTGCAGCGTCGGAGCTGTGTCATATTGAGCTATCATATTGTCGGGGACCGGAACGGACACAACATACATATCCTTGCCCGGACTCTTGTCGCCGACCATGCCTCTGAACCATGGCCCTTCGATGCTCATGGCCGCTTTATTGCTGCAGAACAAATCGTTGATCTCGGAATGAGTATAAGCGAGAAATCCTGGGGTGATGGAGTGATCGACCTGATACATGTCTGCGATCAATTTCAACGCGGCAACACCCATTGGGGAATTGAATTCGATCTTTTTGAGATCATCCGACATCACGTTGACGCCGGCTTTGAAAAAGAGCGGTATCATACGATAGGCAAATCCACCTTTGTCACCTCCCATCAGAACGAGGCCGAACTGATCCGGAACTCCATCCCCGTCAGTGTCTTTCGTAAGACGTTTCGCGGCTTCTCTGAACTGTGACCACGTTTTTGGCGGTGCAATTCCTTCTTTATCAAACAGCTCCTTGTTGCAGCAAAGCACAAAGGCGATTGCGCTTGATGGGAGGCCGTAGTAGTTGTCTTTGTATCGTGTGGATTCGAGAAGATGCGGAATGTACCACTGTTTGACCTGTTCGAAATCAGGGAACTTGTTTACAGGGTAGTAGAATCCTGCTTCACCGAACTCGGCCGCGAAATTCGAGTGTGTGTTCATTACATCAGGTCCGGCGCCCGCACTGAAATCGGCATACAGAATCTCGCGAATCATGTTCCAGCTCTTGTCGCTTTGAATGACCTTGATGCCCGGATGCAATTTCTCGAAGGAGTACACCCGTTGTCTCAGAAATTCAATAAGCTTTGGTCTGCCACCGAAGTTCCAATCCTGAAGCACAATGTCATCACTCTTCTTACCGCAGGAGAGGAGAGAGATGGAAAGGAGGAACGCCATGAGTATGGGTCGTTTCATGATCTGCCTTTGGTTGAAGAACATTTGACGTGAATCGAAACATTTTCCGCTAGTTGCTCGCACAAGACCGGCTTTGCTGCGCCATCCGATAAATCGGACGGCTTGATTGCAACAAAACCCGATGGGTTTCGCGTTTTCAAAGGCGTCGACTTGAGTCGATGACGGAATCCTCTTTTTCAGCCGCCGTCAAGCGCCTCCCTTGTCGCTCGCACAAAAGTAATGAAATTCTCCGGTTTGGTTCCCTGCAGCACTCCGTCTGCAGTAGAGACAATGTGTGGATAGCCGCGAACATCAGAGACGATCTTTCCGACTTGTTTCACAATCTCTGCAGGGTATCCATCCCGCAACAACTGGAGATTCAGGTTCCCTTTTGTGCAGATGCTTCGATCGATGTGGCTTCTCGACTCTGCAAGGTCATTGTCCCCTTCGGGTGGAGGAGCTATGGTTTCAATGACATCCGCGCCGAGTGTATTGAACATGCCCTCTTTGATGAACTGGCTTGTGAACCCGCAGTTGTGGTACCAAAACAGTCCATTGTGCCGATGTGTCCACTCGCCGAAGCGTCGGATATACGGCAGGTCCATCGCAGCAAACAACTCAGGCGACGTCATTTCCAGTCCGTAGCTGGAATCACTCATGAAATCAATGCCTTCTTCCATGGCGATAGACATCACAAACAATGATGCTTCGAACAATGCATCCATGCTCCGCACGAAGACATCCTGCCAATCATTCCATTGATAGAAGATATTCGTCGGATTGATCTGGCAGCCCAGCCAGGATGGATGTGGATGGCCGATGACGATGACTCCGTCCTCCGCGACCCTCTGTCGCCATGTACGAAAGTAGTTTCGAATCGCCTCTCTGCGATCGCCAACCTGCTCGCATACACAAACCAGCATTTCGTGATCACGGATCCCTTCAACGGCGCAGGCCGCCTCATCACTCCAGGGAATTTCCTTGCGCGGGGAGCGCCAGACCCACTCCCCTTTTGGTGTCACGATTGTCCGGTAAGCTGTGTCGGGCGTGGAACGGGATTCGTCTGTAAACCAGTTAAAGATCAATTCCGAGCAGTCGGTCATGAACATCGGTTCATACCCAAGCTCCCGCGACAAGCGAATTTCGTTCCTGACAGGGTCGTCTGTGACCGGAAGACCAAGAAATGTGAGCGTTGCGCGTATGACATCAGGATGCGGGAGGAAAGGAGAAACAACGGGACGTGACGTTGTTGGATTTTTGACGTACGACAAGAATCGTTGACGCGCTGAGGTGTCCATCAGATCAAATTCGAAATTCTAAACCCCAAATCTCAAGCAAGTCCAAAATCCTAAATCAGAAACGCTGACCGTCGCTTTTTGATTTGAGGGCCTAGCCTACGTTTGCTATTTGAGAATTGGAATTTCGGGTTTAGTATTTGTTTGATATTTGATATTTCGAGTTTAGGATTTCAATCAGATGTCGTGCTCATCCCCATTTACTCTTCTGCTATGATCCGATCCACAACGATCTGCCTCATTTCGGGTGATAGGCTTGCGAAATATGCGCTGAAGCCGGTGACACGGACGACCAGATCGGGATGCGAACTCGGATCCTTCTGCGCCTCAAGCACAGCCTTCTTGTTCAGAATATTCATGTTGATCTGTGTGCCGCCGAGCTCAAAATGCGTCCGGATGAGTGCAAC
>JBGPAN010000010.1:0-22621 GCA_041480785.1 Bacteroidota bacterium
AGCTTTTCGCGAAAATTCAAATCGAAACTCACGATAGCTCCGGCTTTCTTCGCCGCCTTCATTCCTTCGATGATCAGTTCACCCGTCGTCTCAGAAAGCGCTGCAAAGATGCCACCGCTGTGGAACCAACGGACGCCGCCTGCAAAAATCGCGTTCCAGTCGAAATCACCCGGCTTGAGCTGAGCTGCTGCTTCATTCGAACGGTTATAGAACACCACCGGGGGGCGCACGCCGTGCCCGCGGTCGCTGTACACAGTCGCCATGTTCGGACCATTCACGCCGTTGTGCTTAAATCGCTTGTAGAACGGCTTCACACCCATTGCTCGCACCCGTTCGGCAATCAGATCGCCGATGGGATAGTCAACCATCGCAGTTGCAATAGCCGTATTCAATCGGAAACAGTCTGCAAGGTTTGCCGCGACGTTGAACTCTCCGCCACTGACATGAATTTTGCACTCGGTTGCCTTCCGAAAAGGAATGATCCCCGGATCGAGGCGATTTACCAATGCACCGAGGGAAACCAAATCCAGTGCGCCATCCGGACGAGTATTCAAACCGCTGCTCATACGCTACTCCTTGTTCTGATCAAATTACTTATGATTTGTGAATTTTCCTATACGCCCGAATATGCCGAGAAGCCCCCATCAATCGGAAGCACCACGCCCGTCACAAATGCCGACGCCGGCGACAACAGCCAGAGCGTTGCACCCAACAAATCTTCCGGTTTTCCAAAACGGCCCATGGGCGTGTGATCCATAATCTTCTTTCCCCGCAGCGTGAGCCCTCCTGTGTCCTTGTCCGTCAGGAGAAACCGGTTTTGCTCGGTCAGGAAGAAACCCGGAGCAATTGCATTGACGCGAATGTTGGGAGAATACTCTTGCGCCATATGAACCGCAAGCCATTGTGTGAAATTGCTTACGGCGGCTTTTGCTGCCGAATAGGCAGGAATGCGCGTGAGCGGACGAAAGGCATTCATGGACGAAACATTGAGAATGATCCCTTCCTTCTGATCCGCCATGTACTTTCCGAAGACCTGGCTCGGAAGAATTGTGCCCAGGATATTCAGATCCGAGACGAGCTTCAGACTGTCGGTAGGCAGGCTAAAGAACGATTGCTCAGGATTTGTCGTGGCTTTTGGATTGTTGCCCCCCGCTCCGTTGATCAGACAATGAATGTGCCCGAAATGTGTTACGATTTCAACGGCCGCCTGCTCCAGACTTTCCCGGTTCAACACATCGCCTTTGACAACAAGGTATTTCCCTTTCGTGGAATCGAAGCGCCGGACGACCTGATCAGCCAGGGCCGGGTCCCGATCAAGAATGACGACATTGGCATTGCACCCTACGAGGGCGCATGCCATTTCTCCACACAAGACACCGGCGCCACCTGTAATGATGACTGTCTTCCCGGTGAAGTCATATTGTTTTGATAGCTCTTGCAGATTCATACAATTTCCTCTGTGGTCGGTTTCTGAGAATTCTGTTGATTGCAGTTCACTCCCCCTCGGTCCACCCTCAGAGAGCTTCTTTCATTTCAAACCTTTCAAATCGCGGTGCAAGAAGATGATGAACGGCAAACGTGACGAGATACAACAAAGCACACACGCTAAAGAGGATGGCATAACCCTCTGTTATGTTGCCGGATGCCTTGAACACGTCAAGCAATTTGCCCGTGAGGGCAGGAAAGATCATTCCCCCAAGAGCCCCCGCCATACCGCCAATGCCGATGACCGAAGCAACCGCTTGCTTTGGAAACATGTCAGAGACAGTAGTAAAGAGGTTCGCAGACCACGCCTGGTGCGCCGCTCCAGCCAGGCCAATGAGCAATACCGCCGTCCAGTCGCTGACGCTCGTGACAGTAAGAATCGGCAGAACGAGCGATGCGAAGACAAACATTCCGGTCTTTCGTGCGCGGGTCACAGTCCACCCCCTCTTTGTAAGATAGCCGGTCACCCAACCACCGGCAATGCTGAGCACCGTCACAACGAAGTAAATGGTGACAAGATGAACCCAGCTCTCTTTGATGTCCAGGCCGCGGGTTTGCTTGAAGTAGTCCGGCAGCCAGATCAGGAAGAACCACCAGACCGGGTCTGTCATGAATTTTGCAACGATAAAGGACCACGTTTGCCGATACGCGAGCAGACGAAGCCATGGAACCTTGTCAGTCTTTTCCGTCTCGTCGGCATCGCTTCGGATGTGGGCCATCTCGCTTGCATGAAGGCGTTTGATTTTCTCGGGGACATTATAGAACGGAATCCAGAAGAAAAGCCAGATGAATCCTGCCAGGCCAGCGGCCACAAAGGCTGCCTGCCATCCCCAGGTAAAGGCAATCCACGGAACGATCGCAGGTGCGATGATGGCGCCGACATTAGTGCCGGAATTGAAAATGCTTGTGGCAAGAGCCCGCTCCTTCTTCGGAAACCAGAGAGCGACAGCCTTGATAGCTGATGGAAAGTTGCCCCCTTCGCCGAGACCGAGGGATATTCGGGCTACAAAAAAACCGCCGACGCTCCCAACCAGTGCGTGACCGATCGCAGCCACGCTCCACGCAGCGATGGATACTGCATAACCGATCTTTGTTCCGTAGCGGTCGATGAACCAGCCGAAGGCGAGGAGGCCGATACCATAGGCCCCCTGAAAGGCCGAATTGACCAACCCGAAATCCTCATTTGTCCACTTCAGTTGTTCGTCCAGAATCGGCTTGATCAGCGAGAGAATCTGCCGATCGATGTAGTTGATGGTTGTTGCGAAGAACAGCAGTGCACAGATCACCCAACGGTAGTTGCTCTGCAGTCTCGGATTTTTGATTGCTTCAAGCATCAGCAACGCTCCCTTCAGTTAACGATGTATGCGACATGATGCACGGAAGATTTCGTCAGAGTTTGTACGCTTTCTTCACCAGCCCGTTCGCCAGATCATAGATCATCTCCTGCGCTTCATCGAGTTCGACAATGTGTCTGGCAACCAGCCCGGCCAGGAAGTTCGAATCGACACGCCGCGACAAATCGTGGCGGGCGGGAATGGAGACAAACGCCCTCGTGTCATCGTTGAAGCCAGCAGTATTGTAGATACCGGCGGTCTCCGTCACCATTGAGCGGAACCGCATCATTCCCTCAATGCTATCATGGAACCACCACGGTGGACCCAACTTCATTGCAGGATAGTGGCCCGCAAGCGGCGCAAGTTCCCTCGCATATGAGGATTCATCCAGCGTGAAAACGATGACCGTGAGTCTGGTATCATTTCCATACTTATTTAACAGTTCTTTGAGGTTGTGCGTATACTCTGTCTGCATCGGGATATCGCATCCTTTGTCAAGACCGTACTTGTCATAGACGATGCGATTGTGGTTGCGTTCGGATCCTGGATGGATCTGCATCACGAGGCCGTCTTCAATACTCATCCGCGCCATCTCCATCAACATGTGGGCCGTGAATTGTGCCGCGTCATCGGGTGTTGCCTGACCCATCAGGGCTCTCTGGAAGATCCGTTCCCCTTCTCCCTTGGTGAACTCGTGGGTATGCGGCGAAGCAACTCCGTGGTCTGTCGAAACAGCGCCCATCGATTTGAAATACGCGCGACGATTTTCCAGCGCCTGAATGAATCGGCTGTATGACGTTGCGTCAATTCCGGAACGCTCGGTCAGAAGCTCGATGTTCGCCTTCCAGTTTTTCGCCTTCAGGTCCGTCACACCATCGGGTCGGAAGCATGGAATGATGTTTCCCTTCCAGCCGGATGCACGGATCTTCTGATGCGGCTCGAGCGTATCTGTTGCAGCGTCCGTGGTTGACAGCACCGCAATCTTGAACCGATCAAAGAGCGCACGGGGTCTGAATTTGGGCAGCTGGAGTTTCTCGTTAATCTCATCATAGATGTCGATCGCAGTGGCTCCGGTGAATCGCTTCCTGATACCGAAGACTTCTGACAACTCATGGTTCAACCACGCGCCCGTGGGTGTTCCGCGAAAGAGGGAATAATTCTCACCAAAGAGCTTCCAGATTCTCTTCGCATTGGTCTCCGTCGATGAACCGTCAAGAGGGCGGATGCCCAGGGATTCCATTGGTATTCCCTGTGAGTACAGCATACGGTAGATGTAGTGATCCGGTATCAAAAAGAGCTCTGCCGGGTTCGGGAACGCATTGTTCTCGACGAACAAGTTGGGATCGACATGTCCATGCGGACTGATGATCGGGAGGTTCTTGACCGACTGATACAGCTTCCGTGCTACCGCTCTGACCGCCGGATTGGGATCGAAGAACCGATCTACTTTGAGTGTCAAACGAGGTTGTGGCTTTTTCATCGTGTCTAGTTCCTGACTGTTTTGCGTGATGAAGCTATTGTGTTTCCTAAACGATATCGTTCACCCTGACACCGTCCATATCATCAAACACCTGATTCTCGCCCCCCATCGCCCAGATGAATGTATAGTTCTGCGTGCCGGCACCCGCGTGAATGGACCAACTCGGATTGAGAACGGCCTGACGATTGCGGATGATGATGTGGCGGGTCTCATCCGGCTGACCCATGAGGTGAACGATCATCGAGCCGGGCTCGATGTTGAAATACATGTAGACTTCTGATCGACGTTGATGCGTGTGCGGCGGCATCGTATTCCAGATGCTTCCTTCTTCAAGTTCTGTCAGTCCCATGACCAATTGACAGCTCCTGATTCCATTCGGGTGGATGTATTTGTAGATCGTCCGCTTGTTGGCATCTTTCTGATTGCCCAGTCGGGCCGGTTCGGCATCAGAGAATTTCGCATGCGTCGTGGAAAATTCTTTGTGTGCCGGGTAGCTGACAAAGTAGAACATCGCCGGCGTGTCGCACCGGCTGCTCCTGAATTCGATTTCTTTCACCCCGCGTCCAATGTACAGAGCATCTTTGAACGCCATCGCGTATTCCTTCCCGTCGACTATCACGCTGCCTTCCGAACCCGTATTGATCACACCAATCTCCCTTCGCTCGGCAAAATACTCAGCAGCCATTTCCTTCTTGGTACCGAGGAGCTTGAGCACGCCTTTCATGGGGACAGCGGAACCTGTGATGGATCGGTCAATGTCGGAATAAACCATCGGGATGTCGTCAGGAACGAAAAGATGGTCAATGAGAAATGACTTCCGAAGTTCCTCGGTCGTCATGCGTCGGAACCCGTTCGGGTCTGTTGAGAATCGTACGTCCATTTTTATGCTCCTCCTCGCTTTATCAAAAGAAATTATTGATTCACGATCAAGTATGCGCCTTTGAAATCTTGATTGCGCGCTTCAATGACTGCCTTTGTTCCATGTGTCGGCTTGAATTCAATTTGCGCCTTTCCGTTTGCCATTTCGATGACAGAACTGCGGGTCGGTGTCCCATAGTTGACAAGAAGTTCACCGCCTCCGTCACTTGTGAAGTACACTCGTTTGTTGTACTCCAGGCATCGCTGGCCGTTCAGGTCAACAGCTGTCGCCGTCACGAGAATCGTTCCGTCGGACAATGTCTCAGAACTTAGCTCGATGTGATCCGCCTCCCCACTCTTTCGATTTGTGTACTGCACGATCATGGAGTCCGACGCAATGGATTTTCTTTTGTGGTACCCCACCGCAAGAAGCGTATTCTTCCCCGACAGAAAATCGACTCCCCAGCTGAGTCCGCAGGCAGGAAATTTCTTGATGTCCCGTGTGCGTTTTCCCAGGCTTGCGCCGTTCAAGAAAAGTTCGACGTCGCTGCAGTTGCTGAACACTTTCACTTCTCGCTTCATGCCAGTTGGACCGCTCCGCTCCGTCCAAGTGTGTGATTCGATGTAACAGAATTCAGGAGAGGTTGTCCAGTAGCTCTTGAACACGTAGTACGCGTCCTTGGGCTTCCCGGCTCTGTCCACGAGCCCTTTTTCATTAATGTAGGGAATGGGGTTTTCCGGTCTCAGCGGCGTCGGAAAATCTTTGAAGGCCCATTGAGCATTTCCGGTAAACCACTCTGTTTGTTCAGAGACATGAAGATACCAATCGAACAGATTGACGATATAGTTCTCACTCCAGTCAGTCATCTGCGAAATGTTTCTAATCTTCTGCGGCTTCATGGGTTCTTCCCACCCATCGGAGATTGTCATTCCCTCTCCCGTCACGGGATTCTCGGTGTGGCGTCCTGCATGGCTGTCTCCGCCGTATTCGGCATGAAAGAACTTGCTGAAATTCTTCCTCGCATCCGTGATCGCCTTTTCAAACGTCGTGTACACTCCGCTGTACCACCCCGGCCATATGGAAGGGGACACCAGATCGACAAGATCAGCTCCTTCGGTAAATTTCCTTGTGGCGGTGACACGCCACGGGTCCAATTGATGAGCAATGGTGTTCAGTTCCTTCACCATCGATCGCAAAGAATCCATCTGATCCCCACCGGGAACATCAGGCAGCCAATAGAGCTCGTTGCCAAGTGAGTGAATGATGATCGATGGATGATTGAAATTCTGGACGATTTGTTCTTTGAGAAGCCTTTTCGTGTTTGCTTTCCACTCGTCGCCCCCCAACCCTCCTCGGCACCACGGCAGCTCATCCCACACAAGGATGCCCAATTCATCGCAGGAGCGATAAACTTCCGGATCTTGCGGGTAATGAGCAAGCCGCACGAAGTTCGCTCCCATTTCCTTGATCATCACCATGTCTTTTCGATGAAGGCTGTCCGGCATCGCATTGGCAAGTCCTGCATAGTCTTCGTGACGGTGTGTTCCTCGCAGAAGCAGCCGCTCACCGTTGAGATAGAATGGACCGTGATCCTTGAACTCAAACCAACGATACCCACACCGATCAGCCACGACATCGAGGTTCTTCTTTCCATCCCTGAGGGAAACGGTTACCGTATAGAGAGCGGGGTCGGCGGGTGACCAGAGCATCGGATTCTTGATGATCGGCATCGCAATGGAAAGACGCGTCTGTCCTTCTTTGAGTGTGACCTTTTCCGACTTTCGAGCGATTTCTTTTCCTGCGCGATCGTTCAACGCTACGACGATGTCACCATTGGCGGAGACACTTCCTTTGTTTTCCAGAACAACATCAATTGTCGTCTCTGCAGATGTTTTGCTTACGCTGGGAGTTTTGATCAGCACACGTTCGATGAATTGTGCCGGCACAATTTTCAACCAGACATCCCTGGTGATGCCGCCATAGATACAGAAGTCGGATTTCTGCGACGGAATGACATTGGGATCGTATGAGTTATCCGCTCTGACAAGAATGGTGTTGGTCTGCCCCTTTTTCAGAAAAGAAGTCATGTCAACGGTATAGGCAAGATATCCGCCAATGTGTCCGCCGGCGTGCGAGCCGTTGACGTAGACATCGCTCTTGATGTTGACCCCTTCAAACTCCAGCAGATATCTCAGATTGTTTTTACTTTCCGGAATGAACAACTCCTTTTTGTACCAGCTTGCCGAGCGTCGATAGCCTGGAACCTGATCAACAGCATCAAATTTGTTCCACGTGTGCGGGAGATCGATTTGCTCCCACGGTTTGTTTGATCGGCCCAGCTGTTCAACATTCACGACATCGTCTTCAAGATAACTCCAGTTCTCATTGATCCGGAATACCTGCCTCGATGGATCATCCGTGATCGCTTGTGCGCTGACAAGCGAGACCGAACCAATGACAATGACAACTGAGGTGCATAGCAGAGCGACTATGTTTTTGTTCAATTGCATAATCGTACCCGTCAAGCTTATTGTACCCAGAGGACCGGTTGTCGGATTGGGATGCTGCGCCGGACTTCCTCATTCTGAGAGTCGGCTTCAAGCTTCTTCCATGTTTCAATATAGCTCGGTTCACCAAGAGCAATGCCGGCAAAGAGGAGAAAGGGCTGCCGCGCCGGAAATGATTCAAAATGCATTACATCTTTCGCATACGGCCACTTCGCTTTGTCCACAATGTATGGATAGAGAAATTGAACTGCCTTCCTCATGTTTCGGCCATCCGGGAGCGTGAACTCCCAGAGATTGTCATCGGTCGTCGAGAGAACCCAACAGGGTGTTGCCATTCCCTCAAGGTTGAAAATGGAATAGCTATAGGGCTTCGTCCTTCGCAGCTCTTCCGGGAAGCTTCCATCTGCTGCCAGTTGTTTGGGGAGGAAGACGTTCTTGAACCTTGACCGGCAGAAGGAGAGGGTCGCAGTGTCATTGACGAGATGAGCAAATGTCGCAACCTGAGCTGCCCACCATGTCCCATGATTGTTCTTCGCCTCCCGTTCATCAATTCCGTATTGATGCGTCGTCATCCATTGCAGGTATTCTGCGAACCACTGTTTGACGGCAGCTTCTTCACCTTCCTTGAATGACTTCGATCTGGAAAGAACTTCAACTGCGCGTGCAGCTTCGATCAGATGGATGGTGTCAATGATGCCGGTCCCCCGTCCTGTAAACCTCCCTTTGATGGCCTGTGCATACTTCAAGTGAGGATACATTTTTGTTGCATCATCAACGCACCATGCTTTCAAATGCCGTATAGCATGGGCAGCGTATTTTTCGTCGCCCGTGATCTTGTATGCAGCGGTCAATGCAGAGACAATATCGCAAAAGCGGCGCATGACCTCCCGGTGTTTGTTGAAGTTATCAGGATTCGTCATGCCATCGCGCTGGATGTAGGGCCCATCAGGATTCTTGGGGTCCGGCCACCAGTAGTCCCCTTCTGAAAAATACTCATGTACCCCCCCTGTGCTTCGAGGAGATGAGAAAGCGGTAACCGTCAGAGGGGACTCCTTCATGTACTGATCGGCGCTGCTCAATATTCGGGCACGGTCAAAGGAAGCGACATCAACCTTGATCTTTTGCTGACCCCAGCCGATCGCAGGAATCAGAGCTACAAGCACGAAGATCCGCGCTTGCATCAAACCACAAAATGTCTTCGTTCGCATAGGGTTTCTCATTTCTTTTGCTGTATGTATCTGAGCATCGACTCGAGGAAGTAATAGTCGGCGTAGATGATTGAGACATCAACTTCCGACTTCGCCGGTTTGCTACCGATTGAATGGTTCAGGATTGCGTGCGAAGTTGTCCCTTCTGCCAGGTACGGCGCGGAGCACAATGAACTGAGCATTTTCTCTGCGGCCTCGCGGTATCTGTCTTTCAGAGGAGTTTCGTTCGTGTACCGCGACAACTCAAGAAGGGCAGATGAAGCGATTGCCGCTGCGGACGCGTCACGTGGCTCATTGGGGATTCCTGGAGCCTGGAAATCCCAATACGGAACATAATCTGCCGGCAAATGACTGATAAAATAATCCGCGGCTCGCTGAGCTGTTTGAAGAAACCTTGGGTCCTTTGTAAAACGATAGGACATCGTAAATCCGTATATTGCCCATGCCTGTCCGCGCGCCCAACAAGATGAATCAGCATAGCCCTGATTTGTCCCCTTGCTTAATACTCCGCCTGTTGTCATATCATATCCGAGCACATGATAGCAACTGTAGTCTGGTCGGAAGTGATTCTGCATTGTTTTCACTGCGTGGCTAAACGCGGCATCATACATATCCTGTGTGCCGCCGTTTTGCGACGCCCAAAAGAGCAATTCGAGATTCATCATATTATCTATAATGACAGGATACGGCCATTTACGATTATCCCAGGATTTGATGCATCCCACGGTAGGATTGTAGCGCGTCATGAGTGAACGGGCTGTCTGTAGGATGACATCCTTGTACTGCTTGTTCTTCGTCAAGCGATACCCGTTGCCATAACTGCAAAAGATCATGAACCCAACATCATGATGGTTTCTAAAATATTGAATCGACTCTAATCCTTCCGTCCAACGCATAGCAGCCGCCCGGATAAAAGGATCTCCGCTTTCTTCGAATGCATACCATAGGCATCCCGGAAGGAATCCGCTCGTCCAGTTTTGGATTGAGCCCGGTACCCATTTTCCATCAGGACCGGTGAATCTGGGATATTGAAGAGTATCTTTCCATTCTGTGACTGTTCGTTTCAACTGTTCCCGGGCAAATTGCCAAACCCGATCAGTGGGAAGTCTATCACCCTGCGCGTTTACACAAGTTGCGACAACGGTAACCATCAGAACCATCATCAGCATAATCTTCATAACCTGCACCTTTGTCTCTTTGTTTGCACTGGAGTGAAGAACCGTTGCATGGTATCCACGAAACCGAACAAATGGATTAGTTCATGCAATGAGAACAGAAAAACCAATCGAAGCACCCATGTCCGAACATTTCATGGTCGTTCCAGCCAAGGCGGCGTCTCAGGTAAACACGTATTGAATTCCTCGATCAATTTAGTCTCATAACTTCCGGTGAAGGACCCTTGAAGAAAACGTTCGATCCCTTCTCTATAGAATCGTTCCCAGGAATCCTCTTCATGCCCGGGATTGATTGGATAGAAAAGCGCACCATTGGATTTTGCTGCAGTCATGTCTCCCGGGGCATCACCGATCATTAGTATTTTGTCGTCATCGTATTTACCTTTTGCCGCGTATTGAATATGCTCTGCCTTCGTTCCATATTCCTGCCCGCAAATGATCTTCACATATTTGTCGATGCCATGCTCTGCCCATTCTCGGTTGAGCGCTTCACTGGGAGTTTGAGAGACAACAATCACATCAGCATGTTCATGAAGCTTTTCCAGTGATTCACGGACCCACGGCAGCGGTGGTATACCATGAACCATCTCGCTGACGGTCTTGTTGACCGCTTTCGTCCATGCAAGAGCCTGATTAATAATCGGGTTGCCGACTTCGTTGGCGTACCGTTCTAGCGCTGGGTTGCCAAGCTTCGTTTCTTTTTTCACCCATTCCATCAGGGGGGTAACATCTGGAATCTTCGCATTTCGCGCTTTGACTTCTTTTCGTTCGGCAAGTAAGCGCATTGTCTCGATCACCGCATGGAACCGGTTGCAGCCTCGTGTTTGAGAATACAAATTAACGAAATCCCAGGTTTCGCGAGCATATTTTGAAACGTTTTGTAATTCCCAATAACGAATGAAATTCGGACAGAAACATTCTTTGTGTTTGATTTCCATCGTGTCAAATGCGCAGCCGTCAGAATCGATTCCAACAAAAAAAGATTTTGTCGGTTTGATGTCTTTCAGATCTTGATGTGGATCGTGAGTCATATCTTTCTATCTCTTCTGACGATGCGAATGCATTGTATTATATGTTGTGTTTTACATCGTTACGTGTTGAAGGCAAGGCCACATATCGTGAAGTATGTCAGGCTCTCATAGGAGCTTTTTTCTGTGCAGCTCTGTGCAACGCCCATCCCACAACGGTAATCATCATGCCGACCATGAAAAAGCAAGACCGTCCGAACAGATCGTTTGGAATAAGAGCCAAAAGAATGACGAAGATGCCGTACGGGAATGCAAGTTGGGCAAGCATTCTTAATTGAGCATAATCCATTGCTTTTGTTTTTTCCGGATCTGTTATCACGGGAGTATTCATATTCGTAAAGACTTCGTCGACCTGCTTGTTGTAGTCCTCTGTATTGTTTTTAGAGAACAAAAGAGTGACAAAAAACCAAGCGGACATCAAGGGAACTCCAAGAAACATTGAAGCAATCAGCAGATAAAATTCAGCATAGACATATTTCGTGAAGGGTACGGCAATGCCCAACAGATTTCTGATGACTTCGGGATCCAAAACATAGTAGATATTCCATGAAATTACGAGACCTAACAATGTGGTACTCCAGCCTGCCCAGTGGGGTGCTTTTCTGAAAAACAATCCCCAGATGAGCGGAATCGCGATAGGAATTGCCACCATGCTGCTAAAGTTGATCATCAGCGCGAACAGGCTAAGCCCCTTGAGCTGATTCAAGCCGATAGCTGTGAGAATAATGAGGACTCCTAATACGATTGTCGTAATTCTACTCGCCAGCAAATATTCTCTTTCGGAACGATTCTTTCGCAAGATCCTCATATAGAAACTACGCATAAAGAATCCGGAATTTTTGTTTAAGCCGGTATCCATGTTTGATATGGTACAGGCAAACATGGCAGTAACCATAAGCCCGACCATTCCTTGGGGGAGATGTTTCAGACCCATCCCAACGTATGCACCTTCAGAGATTCTATCACCTAATGGTCTCAACTGCTCTAGAACAGTAAGGTCCGGGTAGAGGATTGCCGCGGCCATTGGAGGAATGAACCACAAAACAGGACCTATGAAAAAGAGGATCGATGCGAGCAATCCGCCTTTTCTTGCATTCTCCGAATCTTTTGCAAAAAGAAATCTATAGGATTCTGAAGGGTTGTTGATGTTGATGATTTGCTTCAACAAGGCAGCAAAGATCCACAAATACAGAAGTTGTGGACTAAACATGGCAGACCAATTGAAATGTTCTTTTGGCAACCGACTAACAAAACTGGCGGTCCCATTCAGGAAGTTACCACCCCCCACTGCTGTGATGGCCACAATGGCTGCCACAATTGTTATAGGCATCAAAATCATCATCTGCATGAAGTCGGAAGCAGAGACCGCCCATGCACCACCCACGGATGACAACACAATCACAACGATACCAATCCCGATAATACAAAGCATGATATTCCAACCAAACACTACCGAAACGAAGGTACTGATGGAATACAGCCAGATCGATGCGTAGATGATATTGGAAGGAATGTTGAGCCATGTAAAGAATTGTTCATTTGCTTTCCCAAAGCGGTCACGGATAATCTCCATTGTTGTTACTGCGCGCAGTTGTCTGAATTTTGCGCCAGAAAAGAGATAGGTGATCAAGTATCCAAATGCGTTTCCAATAAATATTGTTAAGACAAGGAAGCCTTCGCGGTACGCCTTGCCGGCAGCACCTATGAATGTCCACGCACTGAATTGGGACATGAAACCTGTGGCACCAACAAGCCACCACAGCATATGTCCACCGCCCCGGAAGTAGTCGCTGGAATCTTTGCTGAATTTATGGAAGACGATGCCAATCAAAATGATGAAGGCAAAATAGACTACGATCACACCATAATCGTACATTCCCATGGTGAATAGCCCTTCAAACGATCATCGATGATTTGGAATGCTATTCGTTGCAGTCAACGGTTCCAGCTTTGTCAAGGACAAACCACTTCTTTCCGTTCGCAGAGACCCTTGCAGTAACGATCGGGCCGGAAAACTTCCTGCCGTTGAGGAGCACCGTAACATCTTGAATGGTGCCGATTTGAATAAATGCCCGCTCGCCATCAACGAATGTGATCTCGGCGGTATTTTCTTTGAGACTGAATTTCTTCACCATGCTCGCGAGCTTTTTGATCGATTCCTTGCCAACCCTGCCACACACCATCGAAGCAAGATAGAATTTCTGTTGGTTTCCATTTTCATAACCCAGCACAGGAACAACACTTTGACGATAGCGGACATTGGATGCGTTGATGTCGTCAGCAAACGGGATTGCACGAAATTGTTTCGTGTAGCCATGCAGATTTTTGATAAAGGTCAGCTTTCCGTCTTTATATGCCGCTTCAGCGCCATCGACGGAGACCGTCTTCGCTTCTCCTTCATCAAAGCCAAGGGGATATCCCCCTTCTTTGAACACGAGAGATTTTTTCGTCTCTATCTGGTGCAGATTGATCATGCAATCGTCTTTGACGAGAATAGAGGTGTACGCTATGCCCTCTTTGTCGACCTCAAACAAGGGATATCTTGAAGCAGCAAAGTCTTTTTCGCAATAGAGAAGTTCCATCTCCCATCGCTGCCGGAAGTTGATTCCGTCTTCAGAAAATTGAAGGACGTTGTCGCAATTGAAATTCTTGTAGACCAACCGTGCTTCATAACTAAAAATGGAGGAGTAGGCAAATTTTGTATACTTGGCGTTGTACTCAGCCTTATCATGGTACGACTTCTGATTGATCAACTGCACATGACCTGTTTTCTTATCACCTACTAATAGCAGGCCGGCGTGGCGCAACGGAACAGAATAACTATTTCGATGAATCGGCAGCTTTTCTTCTTTCACCTTCCAGAACGGATCGTTCTGGGGAATGAGCAGAATGTTGAACGCCTTCGTCGCCCAGTACGGAGAGCCGCCGCAGGAATAATGTTCCAGTATCTCTGCGCAGGGGCGAAGAAATCCCATCGAGAGATGATTCTGTTCGGTGAGAATTTCGTGGCTAAAAAAGAATTTCGTCGCACTGTTACACATGGTCTTCACCTCGCCGGCTGGAATATCCAAGCAACCGAGGTGCTGCCCAAGGGCAATGGAGGAGAGGAAGCCGAACCGATAAATCATCGAACGTCCGAAGCACGGCGTGCTTCCATCCCTGGAGAAGAAGTACTGGAAGTCGCGGGCAAACAGTCGCACGCGATCCTTATGAATGTTTGCCAGCTCCGGATTCGAATCTCCATCCAGAATGACCCAGATCAGGTAATAATAGAGAAACGCCCACGAGTTGTAGTAGTCAATACGGTTGATGTTGCCGTCTCTGTACCAGCCATCGCCCATATACATATGATCGCAGCCTTTCAGATTCGCATCAATCTGTTCCTGCGAATAAGGCATACCTAGCTTTTTCAGGACGGCGTTGGTAACCACGTTGAACAGGAGCCAGTTGTTTTGATGATACTTCACCTTGGTGCACTGGAACAGATAGTCCGCCACCTGCTTTTTCTCTGCCTCGGAGTATTGATCCCAGATCAACTCCTTTGAGAGATACAGCCCCCAGGCCAGCGCGGCCATTTCGACGAGATGCTGGGCATAATCAACAATATCACCCCAGTATTCCGGATGTTTGGGATCGGTACCGGCAAGTATGCCTTTCCTGTAGAATGCAGCGACATCGACTTTGGCGCCTTTCCAGGTATACGTTCCCGTTTTCGAACCATTGAGCCACGGCCCAGCCATAATCATAGACCGTGTGAATCCTTCCAGCTCATCTGCCAAAAGGCCATGATGACTTCGCGGACCAGGAATCCGTTGGCGCGCACCACCGGGCGACGCGCTATCCACAATTCCCTTCATCAACGCAAAGAATACTTCTTCCCAATGTTTCCGAGTCCAGCCCGTAATGGGAGAGACGGTTCTGTTCAATCGTGTTTTCAGCGTGAGCTTTTTCATGGGATTCAGCCTTTCAAATGAAAGGGGTCATAATTTGAAAGTGGCCATGAACCTTGCGCTTTCTTTCTTCCCAGGAGAACTGCTTTGGAAGCTCGCAATCCTTCAGGCGTTAAATTCATATTCAAGAGAGCGGTTTTCGCGGATGGAAGAAGACCGCCAACTTCTTTAATGCAATACGGTGTATTGGTAATCAAAACCACCGGATATCCTTTATCAATGAGGATTTTTGGATATGTATGCGGTTTGTCCTGTCGATCGTAGTAATTGGTGCAGAGAATAAGATCGAATGTATTGTCCTCAACAAATTTGACGACTTGCGCATCCTCTTTTTCATTGAAACCGAATTGCGTCTCGAATGTTTGCAGCGCCGGCCAATCCTCTTCCATGATCTGCTGAAACAACGCCGAGTGATCGTAGAGATCATTGGGTGATTTGATCGAGTTCTGCTGATTGATCAAAAGAACCTTCTTTTCTTTTTTCAATGGGATGGCATGCAACTCGTCCTTCACGACCAGAATTGCTTTGTGTGCGGCTTTCTGCGCAGTGTGAACAATCACTTTGTCCCTGTAAGGAACAGCTGCTTTTTCGGGATTCACCATACCCATCTTCTTAAACATGCCGTACGCTTTTTTGATCTTTAGGATTCTTTTTACTTTGTTGTCTAATTCATCTGAGCTGATTTTTCCTGATTCAACCCATTGCTTAATCGTGTAAAACATTTCACCGCGCCATTGGTTTTCAGCCTTCATCAGTATAACATCTGCACCGGCGTGCAGGGCGCGCGCGCAGGCTTCACCGATGCCATACCGATCAATGAGCGCACCCATCGTGATACTGTCCGTGGTGATCATTCCTTCGAATCCGAGTTGATCACGTAAAATGCCGGTTACCACTTTCCGTGAAACTGTAGAAATATTGTCCGGATCGATATGAGGATAAATGCAGTGAGCAACCATGATGGAATCGATGCCGGCCGCGATGAGACGTTTGTATGGGTAGAGTTCTACTTTGTTAAAACGGTCACTGTCCACACTCAACATCGGGCAAGCATGGTGCGCGTCAGTTGCTGAATCACCTCGTCCAGGGAAATGCTTCGCCGCTGCGATAACGCCCTCTTCTTTGTAACCTTTGAGCATGGCTATCGCATATTCCGCTACAACTTCCGGATCGTCGCTGAACGCACGATGGCCGATTTCAGGATTATGAGGATTAATGTTCACATCCACGACGGGCGAGTGAATCATATCCAATCCTGATGCTTTCATCTGTCTAGCGATTGCTTTTGCCACTTCGTACGCTAGTTTTGGACTCTTGCTTGCGGCGAGACCCATGTTGGATGGAAATTGAACAACACCGCCTCTTGAAAAATCTTTGCTGACATCGCCTTCTTGATCAATGACCATATGTAAAGGGATTGCCGGCTTTCTTGAAGCAGCTAATGCTCTCAGCTCATTCAACATTGCGGCAAATTGTTCTGGTGTTGCGTACGGCGGCATTCCACCGAGAGCTATTTTTTGTTGAGACGGAATAAAATCAGACCCTAACTCCTGCTTCTTGGCTTTCTCGTCGCTGAAGTATTTGAATATGCGCGTAAAGCTTGAGAGACGAACGCCGCTGCAGTGATATCGTAAGATCGCTTCGCGCAAATCGTTGGTAATGACCGTTCCGGACATCCCGACAACAACACACTGACCGACTTTTTGTTCCAGCGTCATTTTGCCGAGTATTGTTTCAATCCAAGGTTCATTTTTCATAGAATCTTTCCTTTATCATGATTCCACTTCAATTCAATACCCGTTCCCGCAACTATTGAATAGTCTGAGTTTCTTTCGATCGCCTTGCAGCGTTTCGAAATACTACTTCGCGTACACCATTTTTTGGGCGAGTTGCTTGCCCTCATACTGCAGCTGGAGGACATAGACTCCAGAGCTCAAAGGGGACGCGTTGAAATTGACAATGTAGTTTTCGTGTCCTCGCACAAGATCATCGAGAAGCTGGCCAACCTCCTGGCCAACCATGTTCACAACCCGCATACGAACTCTGCCATCCCTCGGTACCATAAATTGTATCGTCGTGCTTGGGTTGAATGGGTTTGGATAATTCGAACGGAGCCAGAAATTTTGATCTGGCACCGAGACCTCGTGACCCTCCACAGCAGCACTGGTAATCATCTGCGATGGAGGCCCGACATCTTTCCGCGTTAGCGGACGAAGAACCACCGGGGCAGCCGAGGTTTCATCAGCGCCAATATCGAATTGACCGGTCCGCGCCTGACCATCCATGTCAATCGAGACGTACGAAAACGAGCCCGTGGCTGCATTCACCGCAGGACTTGTACCTGCAGGGCGCCACAATCCATCGGCTGATAACGCCACCTGCGGATTGACGAGTGTGATGCCCTGTGGTTGGGTCATGCCTAGTGATGCACCATAGAAAATGTTCCCCTGCCAGGACATATTCACCGGCACGTCTGTCAACGTAATCAATGGTGCGGTTGTCCCCTGCACAATATTGTTCGCAATGACGCAATCGAGGGGAGGCAGGGAGAGTTCTGAATCCTTCCCTCCTCCCAGGTTGAATGTGTGGGAGTTGTCAACAAATGTGTTGAATACGACCGTTGCGCGTTTTACCTGAAAATAGCGGTCGAGCGCCGAATTCGGCACTCCATTCATAATCGTCAGAGCCGACTTCAGGCTTGAGCCATCAGTGCCGCTTACATAGTTGTTAAAGACTCTGTGGTCTTCTCCAATAATGCGGATGCCGCCGGAATTTGGGGCCCGGTTACCAAGAAAGAAGTTTCCTTCCACGGTGCATCGATTGCCATGGCGCAACGTCAGTGTTCCCTGGCAACTTACGAATGTGTTGTAGCGATAGATATTCCCGCACGATTTGCTGGAAATGATCTCGATCTCTCCGTTGCATTCTTCGAACAGATTGTACTCGACGATCGTGAATGAATCGTACATCGACCAGTCACTTGTCCCCACCCGAATTGTTTCTCCCCCGTTCCAGCCATACAAAAGCGGTCGATAGGCAAAATAGTTGTGGTCAATCTGATGATAATTCGGTCGATTCGAAAGCCAGACAACCAATGTCGTTCCAGAGTTGGTCTTCCCGCGAAGATAGCAGTGATCCACACGATTGTATGTGCCGTACAACGACACCCACTTGTTGTCCTTGGTGGAATCCGAGGGACTGTAACTGATGATCGCACTATTCGTCAGCCGACACGAGTCGCTTTCGCCTGCCGGACCTCTGAATTCAACGACGTCACCGGAAGGACTTGATCCATCCCGAAAGAGAAGACCGTCGACGATCAAATTCCGTCCGCAGATCCTCAGGTTGGAAGATCCCGTCAGAATGACACCACCGTATGTTTCTCCGCGGAGCAGAATCGGTGCTGCTTTTGTCCCCAATGCCTGAAACACAATCAGTGCATTCTTCCAGGTTCCGTTCGTCATCGTCAGCGTGTCACCGGGCCGCACGCTCGTCAGAGCTGCTGCGATCTGCGCAGGTATCGACACACGATATTCCGTTGCACTGAGGACACGGGGCAGCGCGATACAAAGGCACCATGCAGCCACCAAGCCCCAGCGATACGCCAGGCGAAATGAACGGATCCGACTCCTCACGCATTGAATCTTCAAATACTCAGCAACCACCTTTCGTTATTTCTGCTCTTGATCCACGAGGATCTTATGCTTGATCAGAAACGCATGGATACGCTGCTTGATACTTTCGTTTTCCTCCTTGGTGAACTTGCCATGCTGCCCACCGGGGATCGTCATCCGCTCGTTCGGCGCACCGACACTATCGAGAGCTGCATGCAGACGGACGGAATGCGAATACGGCACGGTTGGGTCTGCATTTCCCTGGACAGAGAAGATCGGAGGAAGGTCCTTCCGTACATAGGTCAAAGGCGAGGCTGCCTTCGCGACTTCCGCCTGATTCGCTTGCGCTCCAATCCACGACACGGCATATCCTTTTCTGTTGGTGCCCCCGAGGAGATCATTCACGTCGGTGATGCCGTAGTGATTGACAATGGCTGCCACACGCGGTGTTTCTTTGAGCGCACCGAGTGTGTCGAACGCAATGCCGGACGGGAGCATACCAGTGATCAGGGCCAGGTGTCCGCCGGCAGAGCTACCGCTGAGGACGATGCGGTGAAGGTCAACCTTCAGGCGTTTTGCATTCGCTGCAACCCACCGAAGAGCAGCACGACAATCCTGTACCGCCGCCGGAGCAAGGCCGGCTGCTGTCAGCCGGTAGTCAACGTTTGCGACAATCCACCCTAGCTCGAGATATGGTATGATCTGCCCAGAAATGGAATCTTTGCTGAGCCGTCCCCATCCGCCGCCGTGAATCCATATCAGCACAGGCACGGGGCTTTTTAATTCCTTCGGCACATACAGATCCAATCGGTCACTTATTGTATCGACGGGGCTGTAAACGATATTCTGAGTCACCAAATACCGTTCCTTCAAACCGCCTGTCCACCGAGAGTTCTTTGAGAGCTGGGCGGACGATGGAACTGCATACAGCAGGACAAGCAGGATGAGGGTCCAACAGGTTCGAGCACCTCTCATAACCATTCCTTGTGTTCTGAGAATTCTAGTGAATCAACGAGTTCCTGCAAATGCTGGAAAAAGGATGTTTGCCCGATCTGCCATGAAGTTGTGCCCCGGGATTTTCCGACTCGCTTGATCATATTCCGCTGAGCGATATTTCAGCGCCGCGATTCTGAGCACAGCGTACATTCGTTCGGTTTCCATCCTCACAATCTGCGCGTTCTTCCAAATCTTTTTCCCGAGTGCCGCGGGAAGCAGATAGTCGATTGCATTCAGGATGCAGCGACCGTCTTCCGTGCGGTACGTCCATAGGTTATCGCCAAGACGATCACCGATCCACGCGAGCTGCATCAATGCTTCCAGATTGAGCATGGAGTAGTTCCACGATTTCGTTCGCACCAATTCGAGTGGTTGAGAACCATCCGGTTCAATTTGTTTGGCGATCCGTTCCGTTTTTGCCGCACGCACGATTTCTCGCGCGAGATCATTGTTTCCGAGAAGGAGTGCAATCATAGAGACCTGTACTGCGTACGTTGCGCCGTGATTGTTCTTTGCAGCTGCCTCATTTTTTCCATTCTTGCTCTTCTGCAGCCAGTCGAGATAAGAATTGAACCATTGCTTCATACCCTCATGATCGGCGGCTGTCCATGACCGGGAACGGGCAAGCAGCCCAAGGGCGTCCACGACATGACGAAATCCATAGCCATCAATAATACCAGCGCCACGTCCATTATCTCTGCCCCGAACTGCCTGAGAATAGTCCAAGTTCGGGTTCATGCGCGTGTCCGGGTTCAGAAACCACGCGCGAAGAAACTCTGCCGCGTGTGCCGCATACTTCTCGTCGCTCGTGATCGTGTATGCGAGAGAGAGCGTGAAGACTGAGGCAACCATTGTCCCAATGCGCTCACGGTCCCCGATGAGAGCCCGCTCAGGGTTCACTTCACCATCCCGGCGGATGTACGGCAACCCATCCGGCTTTGAAGGGTCGGGCCACCAATATGGCGCAACGCTCATATAGTCGTGCTTGTCACCGCTGGGCGGGAGCTGCATCTTCTGCACAACAGAAACCGGCTTTAGCTTGAGAGCTATTTGTGCTTCGTTCAGGAGAGCCGCAATCGGTTTCTTGAACGCCGATGATTGCGTTTTGTAGGACACTTGTGCTGCCGCGATCGTCGATGCATCAACGAGAAACACGTTCGGTGCGTGCTGCTGAGCGAGGAGCGGAATGCTCCACAGCATGGTGATCGCCACCGATATCATTCTTTTACCCATCAGAGTTTCCTTATGCTGGAAGATTGGATCTATTTTATTAGGACTAATTTCTTTGTTTCAGTACGATAGTCTGTCTGCAATCGGTAGAAATACACTCCGCTCGGGAGCGATGAAGCATCCCACGGGATAGTGTACACTCCGGCTTGGCGCGCCTCGTTCACGAGCGTGGCGACCTCTTTGCCGAGAACATCATAAATCCTTAGCGTCACTAATCCAGAATTCGAAATTCGAAATTCAAATTTGGTTGTCGGATTGAAAGGATTGGGATAATTCTGTTCCAAAGAGATGCTTTCAGGAGTCGATGACTCTGATCGATCAACTCCAGTTGTGCCGGAAAGCCGCTCAGCAAGTTGGGCTCTGTAGAGGGATGGTGGATTCAATCCCGATGTATTTGTTCCCTCAATGTATCCTTGCGGCTGACTGAATGGTCCCGTACCCGTCACAACGCCGAAACATCCTATCGCATAGTTTTGTGCTGTGGGCGGTTTCTGAATAATGATCTTGCTCGCACCTGTTGTACAATTCCAGGCAACGGAATGAACCGCTGCCCATCCATGACCAGAGCCATAATCCCCCCGATTGTAAAGGCCCAGAACATAGCTGCTCAAGGATACATTCGTCTTCACATCCATGAAGTTGTCATAGAGCAATCCCTGCGACCATAGTCGATGCCCTTCACTTGAGTTGTAAGACCCTTCGGAAATACAATTGTAGAAGACAATTCCAGAGACTGTACTCGTCCCATTTGAGACCCAAGCATGTCGTGCGTAACGAGCATAGCAATTACTGAAAAGGATTAACTGCGAAGCAGTATAGGTGTTGAAATTATACCTTCGTTCTCCGGTAATAATGCTGATCGGATCAATGGCTGTACAGGAATCGATCGTCACTCTCGTTGCGACCGATGTTTTGAAGCCCGATTGCACAAAATGAAGTGTGGTGCAATGCCTTACCCAAGCATCTTCAATTTTCCCAAGCCAGATTGCGTCTTGCGCATGGTGTTTCTCATCGCCGTCCACAGTGGACGTCTGGTTATATGGGTTGATGATATCAATGCGCAGGTTTTCAATCCCAATGTTCGTGAGGATGCCGCTTCGATTCGTTTTGTAGATGTAGCTTTGGGAAAGAGAACGAACCAAGGCCGTAAACACCGGAGCATCAATGGTGATCGTTGTAGCATTGATCGCAGTGATGAATCTATTGTAGGGAATTGGGAGCGATTGACCAGCCCAATAAGAGGACGTACCCGTATCGTTCGGAACGCCACCAAAGTTAATTGCACGCAACCAAGCTGTCGTCTTTGGATGGACGATGACAATATTATCGCCAACGGCAAACGGGCTTGCATCTGCTATCTGAAATGTTCTCTCTCCCACATGCACGGAATCTGAAATGATATTCACGTTCGATGTCAAAGAACCAGACCATGCTGAACTGTTTGATCCGCTATTGCCTCCTCCCGCGATCAGTACCGTCGGTTGATGCGTGCTGTCATTTGTTGCATAGATAATGGTGTTGGTCAGGGTATCGCTTCCTTCCCCCACACCACGCAATATTACGCCCGAAGCATTGAGGAGCAATGTTCCGGAGACTCGATATTTTCCCGCCTTCAGAAGCAATGCACCACGAAAACCATTCGCATCAAGGGGGCGTAACGCAACTCTGTTGATGGCATTCTGAATATTCGATGTGTTATCTCCGGCAATTGGACTCACGGAGTCCACAACGGCGATGGTGGGAATTGGAACTGTG